>DQCG01000508.1:31475-33004 GCA_003533825.1 Phycisphaerales bacterium | reverse complement strand
CATCGATTTGGTGCTCGTCGATAATTTGTTCGACCAATGGGCCGTCACATATATCACCTTTGATGAATTTGTGATTCTGATGCTCTAAAAATTCGGCAAGGTTTTCAAGATTGCCGGCGTAAGTGAGCTTGTCGAGATTCACGACAAAGCAATCGGGGTGCTCGCCGAGCACCATTCGCACGAAATTGCTTCCTATAAATCCTGCGCCACCTGTAACAAGAATTCTTCTCATAACTGCCTCAAAAAAAGTTCCAGCGGACCCTTCCACGAGTCGATTGGCTCATCGAGTAAGTCGGCGATTTTACCGCAATTGAAACGACTATTCAAGGGCCTTGTTGCGGGGCTCGTAAAGTCGCTGGTTTTGCAGGGCACGAGATTGACGTTCATCGAGAGCCTGTCAAATATGAACTCTGCCATGCCGTACCGGGTAACATAGCCGGCGCTTGCAAAATGATAGATGCCTTCAGGCTTTTTTCGCAGCAATTTGCAGATAGCCCTGGCGGCCTGGGTTGTCGCCGTCGGCGAGCCTGTCTGGTCGTCAACGACCTTCAGCATATCCTGGGATTTTGCACGCTGGATGAGCTTTGTTACGAAATTATTGCCGGCCGAGCCGTAGGTCCACTCCACGCGAGCTATGCAATGCTCACAGCCGCTCCGGGCAAGCAGTTGCTCTCCCGCGAGCTTGGTTTTGCCGTATGTATTTATAGGATTGGGATGGTCGGTCTCGACGTAGGGTTTATCGCCGCACCCGTCAAAAACGAAATCGGTGCTGATATGGAGGATCCATTTGCCGGCTTGTCGAGCGACTGTGCCGAGCCGCCCTACCGCTTCGGCGTTGACCTTGTATGCCAGTTCGGCCTGACTTTCGGCTCCATCTACATTCGTATAGGCGGCACAATTAACGATAATCTCGGTATCTGAAACGGCCTGCCGCACGTGACCGGCGTCGGTGATATCAAACTCCGGCAGGTCGAATACAATCGGAACAAATCCCTGCTGCCGGCAGGTTTGAACTAAATCGGAACCAAGCATCCCCCTGCCGCCCAAAACGGCAATTCTGGTACCTTCCGCCGCCATCAGTTCCCCCCGAATTGCGGCAGATTTTCAGGCCGAAGGTCTTTGAGCCCGGGATAGACCGCATCTTTGGGCGACAGCACCGGTTCGGCTGTCGGCCAGTCAATGCCGATGTCCGGATCGTTCCAGATGATTCCTTGTTCGGTTGCGGGATTGTAGAAATCCGTGCACTTGTATGAAAAAATCGCCGTCTCGCTCGTCACGCAATATCCGTGAGCGAAACCCGGCGGAACATACATCTGCCTGTGGTTTGACTCGGAGACAACCTCGCTTACCCACTGACGGTAAGTCGGAGAGCCGATGCGAATATCGACGACAATATCCACGACCTCGCCCGATAAGACCTGAATCAGTTTGCCTTGTGGTTGCGGGTATTGGAAATGCAAGCCTCTCAGAACCCCTTTTATCGAGAATGATATATTATCCTGCACGAACGGGCCGGGTATCCCGGCCTG
>DQCG01000508.1:23671-31443 GCA_003533825.1 Phycisphaerales bacterium | reverse complement strand
TCCTTTGCAACTAATTCATTTGCTCTGTTGAGTGATTCGAACGTTCCGGCGTCCGTCCACCAGCCGTCGATGATGTCATAAGCCAGTTGGTTTTTTGCTATATAAGCCTGGTTCACATGCGTGATTTCCAACTCGCCGCGATCTGACGGTTGGAGCGTTCTTATGATGTCGAATACGGCGGAATCGTAGAAATAAATGCCGGTTACGGAATAATCCGACTTGGGCTGTTCGGGTTTTTCTTCGATGCCGATAACCTTGCCGTTTACTATTTCCGCTACGCCGAAACGCTGTGGATACTGTACTTGCTTAAGAAGTATTCTCGCGCCGGCCCGCTGAGCGATAAATTTGTCGGCATAGTTTTTGATGTTTGCCTGGAAGATATTGTCGCCAAGAATGACGGCGATGGGGTGGCTGTCCGCGAAATTCTCCGCTAATGCCAGGGCCTGGGCGATTCCACCGGCCTGGTCCTGAACCTTGTATGTGAACCGGCAGTTGAAGATTCTACCGGATCCCAGCAGGCTGACAACATCGCCCATGTGCTCGACGCCGGTTACAATCAGAATCTCCTCAATGCCGATCGCAGTGAGCTTTTCGATGGGATAAAAGATCATCGGTTTTTGCCCCACAGGCAGCAAATGCTTGTTTGTAACCTTTGTCAGCGGCATAAGCCGCGAGCCTGTGCCCCCTGCAAGTACGATGCCCCGTAAGTCCATATTCACCTCACAATTCTCAAGTAATTGCTTTTGTCGCTCCCGTGGTAAAGCCGCCGTCCACCAGAATTATCTGGCCCGTAATGTACGCCGAAGCATCCGAAGCCAGGAAGATAACCGTACCGTCAAGGTCATGCGGCAGGCCCGGGCGGTTTAGAGGAATTCGACTCTTGATATTTTCGACCCACTGCTTGTTCTCGTACAGCGCCGCGTTTTGTACTGTCTTGAACCAGCCCGGAGCCAGAACATTTACCGTAATTCCGAATTTGCCCCATTCGGCTGCCAGACTCCTGGTCATCATCAGGACTCCCCCACGGCTGGCCGTATAAGGCGCAATTCCCTCCATGCCAAAAACGCAAGTGCAGGAACCCATGTTGATTATCCTGCCGTAGTTTCGTTTTATCATCTCCTTTGCAACGGCCTGGGCACAGAAAAAGTTGCCCTTGAGATTCGTCTCGAGGACTGTATCCCAATCCTCCCATGAAAAATCGGTGCTTGGGCTTCGGATGTTCAAGCCGGCATTATTGACCAGGATATCAACCTTGCCATATTCTTCGATAGCCATCCGGACCATATTCTCGATATCGCTCTGCGAGAGTACGTCCACCTGGACGGCTAACGCCTTTCTTCCGAGAGATTCGATTTCCTTTTTGAATTCGGCCAGGCTCGAAAGTTTCCGGCTGGTTATCACCAAATCGGCGCCGGCCTTGGCGAGCGCCCTGCCGAAATACTGGCCGAGGCCGCGGCTGGCACCGGTAACGATTGCAACTTTGCCGGAAAGGTCAAACAAATCCTGCATTCTAAGCTCCTCGGTTATTACGGTTCCAAAACGATTTTCAGCAAGTTCTCCTCGGCTTTGAGCAAGCGGTCGAAAGCACCCGGCCCTTCCTTCAGCGGCAAGACGTCGCTTATTAACGGTTCGACGTTGATTTTGCCCGAAGCGACAAGCTCAATACAATCTCGGAATTCACCGGAACTTGCGTATGAGCCGGTAAAAGTAAGCTCTCTGGCAATTAATTGCTGCAAGTCAAATTCGGCTTTCTTTTCCAGATTGCCTACGGCGACAACGTATCCGCCCATTCTTGTTATGGCCACGGCGTCTGCGAAAGTTTTTGCATAGCCGACCGCTTCGAGAGCAACGTTGGCTCCTTTGCCTTCTGTTTCCTGCAGAACCGCCTCGGACAGATTCGACTTGAGCGGATTGATGAGCTTGTCTGCCCCGAGTTTTTTCGCAAGATCGAGCCGGAACTCGTTTATATCGACGGCAATAACTTTGGCGGCGCCGCGCAGCTTTGCTCCTTGCAAGATGAAGAGACCGATTGTCCCGGCTCCGATTACAACCACAGTATCCTTGTTCGATATAGGCGCCCTGTTAGCGGCGTGAGTGCCGATCGATGCCGGTTCCAAAAGTGCCGCGTCGACGAACGATAACTGGTCCGGAATTTTCGAGACAATCCACGAGGGTACGGCGACATATTCGGCGAAAGCGCCGTGCCTTCTGAAATGCGGCACAGAAACGCCCAGTACCTGCCGCTTATCACAGCGATTGAAAAGTCCCGCCCGGCAGGCCTCGCACTTATTGCAATAGACGGTCGAATCGAAACAGACCCTGTCGCCTTTCTCAAAACCACTCACATTCCCGCCGAGCCCTTCGACAATACCGGCCGCCTCATGGCCCATAACTAATGGAGGAATTCTCCTGCCGGTTTTCCCGGTGAAGCCATGCACGTCCGAGCCGCAAATTCCACAAGCCTTGACGCGAATCAATACATCGTCGTCGCCCGCCGTCGGATCGGGAAAGTCCGAATATTCTAATGTATATGGTTTTGTGTAAATTAAAGCCTTCATTTAAGCCCTCTGTTGGATAAACTTGAAAACAGATAGAAGCATATAGAACTCGGCCTGATTATAGACAGGCGGTCGCGGTCTGTCCACTTATTTTGGAATTGTCAACCGGGTTGATCAGATAATGTTACATTTCTGCCGGTTTCTGTAGGCTCGAAAATGTGAATTTTTTCAAGGTCAAGATACAATTTGACCTTATCATTGACCTCGAACCGAGCGTGTGGTTCAATTCCGATGATTAATTTCTGCTCCGTATGATGAGTCAGGTAGACGTCCGTTCTGATGCCAATGGGCTTAATGACGTTGACCATTGCTGAAATGGCATTATCGCTCTGTCCGGAAAATTGCTGCGGCGAGATATTCTCCGGTCTTACTCCCAGGATCAACTGCTTGTCGTAGTAATCTCGTAATACGTTCTTAAAACGCTGCGATAGTATAATGGCATCATTACCGATTTTAAAATACGCCGTATCGTTTTTGAGCTTTATACTGCCCGTAAGAAAGTTCATCGGCGGCGTACCGAGAAAGCCGGCGACGAATTTATTGGCCGGTCGCTCATAGACCTCCATCGGATCGGCCGTCTGTTGAATTTCGCCCTCACGCACAACGCAGATGCGGTCGCCCAGACACATCGCTTCGGCCTGGTCGTGGGTAACATAGATTGTGGTGATTTTTAGTCTATGATGCAGATTTTTCAATTCCGCACGGGTAGTCAAGCGCATTGCGGCGTCGAGATTGCTCAATGGCTCGTCAAACAAAAACGCCCGAGGTCTGCGAACGATTGCTCTGCCGAGAGCCACCCGCTGACGCTGGCCGCCGGACAGTGCCCCTGGTTTTCGATGCAGTAGATGCTCGATACCCAACAGTTTGGCAGTCTCTTTGATGCGCTTTTTTACCTCAGCCCTGGGAACATTTCGCATCTTCAGGGCAAAAGCCATATTGTGATAGGCGTTCATGTGAGGGTACAGGGCATAGTTCTGGAACACCATAGCGACATCTCGGTCCTTCGGAGAGACATTGTTTACCAGACTGTCTCCGATATAAATATTGCCGGAGGTGGTCTCTTCTAACCCGGCAATCATTCTCAGCGTTGTGGTTTTTCCACAGCCGCTCGGTCCGACAATCACCATAAACTCGCCGTCGGGGACTTCCAGGTTGAAATCTCGGACCGCCGTAACTTCGCCGTCAAAAATTTTGGTGACATTTTCCAGTAAAATCCGGGCCATGCTTACAGTCTCGGAAATATTTAAAATATATTTCGCCGGAAACGATGCTTCGCGCGCCAGGCGAAAAGCAAGCTTAACAATATATAACCGATCATACAAGCCAATAGCCATACCGTGGTCTCTGCGGCGTTCATATAGCCGAATCCGGGCCAACTGTAATTCTGCACCATACCGTCCGGGGTAGTAGCCGACATGATGGAAACCGTTTGCACGAAAGGATTCGTATCCAAGCAAGCTTCGACCACTCTACGAGCTTCAATAGTTAACGGCATGTTGATCGAGGCGATTATGCCCATTAGCATAGGCAATATCGCCCAAATTGTTACCGCCAGAGCGATATTCATCACAACCGCAGTGGTGGTGTGCTTGAAGCGGGAGCTGAAATATAATCCGCTGCCGGACAGAAATACTGCTATCCAAGTCACCAGAATTCCCATCTGGATAATTGCTAACGGATGGATAAATCCTGTGAGGCTGAAAATGATGATATGACCAAATAGCAGCAGCCATGCGGGAAAACACCGCCGCAGGCTTCCTGCAATTTTGCCGAACAGAATATCTTTATCATCCAGGGGGGTTGCCAGCAGTACCGGCCAGGAACGGGACTCTCTCTCTGAGGTGATAGACGTTGCCGGAAGTACGATTGTAAAGAGCATCCCCACTCCCATGAAAATTACTGTATATACAAGGTGAGTATCCCTGTCATTAAGGACGCGTACTTTGGCGCAAAGGTAATACGTTACGAGCAGCAGGATCAGGCCGGCGGATGCCAAAATCCAGAAGCGAATTTTGTGACGCCCGAACAACGGCGATCTTAGCTCCTTCCAGATGATTGGTGGGCCGATAACGCGTTTGAACCCCCCTGTGTAAGCCCGCTGATTGGCTCCGGTCATCTTTGCGTCACGACGTGAGCGGCGTTTGCCAACCGAGCTGTCGAGCTGCCCGGTGGCCTGGCGCAGCGCCACTTTACGGACCATTATCATCGAGAGAAATAACAGAAGTACGGATGCAGCCAGCATGATGCCGCAGTGCAAAGGCCAGAAGTAAGCGGGCATGCCGGTTGCCGCACGCGGTTCGATCATCCTGATGGTATCAAAAAACATGTTGCAGTAGGGATTTGGCAGATAAAGTACGGCAAACAAACTCCTTTCCGGTATAATCGTCCGCAATTCCATAGTGTGCCAGGACATAACGGCTAAAAGCGGCAGCAATGCGAAGAGAATGCCGAGGGTAATACAAGTCACAATAATGACAATGTAGGCCCTTCGGCTGAATATGGAGAAGAACAGGCTGAGCGAGCCGACAAAGATGACCGTGGTCAGAGTGATACAAAGGCTTGATATGACGTAATTCCAGGGCACACCGCCCATGACGCGGACAATTGCCAGCAACGGCAGGCTGATGGCCAGCAGTAAAACCAACTGCAGCAGCTTGCTGAAGAGTTTTCCCATGACAATTTGAAAGCTGTTTATAGGAGTTGTCATCAGCAGGCCGAGGGTGCGGTGGTAGATTTCTTCGCTGATGGAGGTGCTGAGCAAAATCACGGCGAGAACCTGTATGGCACAAAATTGGAACCACACCATGTAAACGACTATAAACTTTCCGGTTTCGGCCATACGCGAGATTTGATACAGGTTTGAGCCGCTTCGTGCCATCATCGGGATCCAGACTAAAACGAGAAAGATGGTCATTAAGGCTACATAAAAAAAGCGAAGAACATAGTTTCTTCGTCGCCGGCTGGATACTCGCAGCTCCTTATCGAAAATAGGCCCGGTCAGCCAGAACATACTCAAAAAATCCCGAACATAATTATACAAAGCAACAGTCATTACGAGTTTCGATACCCCTTAAAAAGTTCTGCGGCGAATATTAGCCACTGCGATTGCGAAAGCACCCAATGCCAGCGACAAGTATATTGCCACAAGAACAATCAATGCAAGCCCCGAAATCAAAAATGTCCCGAACCACCCCCATCTACTTCCGATTTGCTGAAACGGTCCTCCTATGTTGTCCCAGCCGCCGGTGACACCTAAGATTATTACAGCCGCAAACAGCGGACTGACCAGGAATGTGGGCAAAGGCGAAGGACAGCAAACCGGCGCCGTAAAGAAGATAAACAAGATAAGATTTACGGACGCCGATATCGAGCTGCGTTTGAAACATGAGCTGAAAAAAACGCCAACAGCGGAAACCAGCAGCGTGCTGCTGGCGATTAATAATATTAAAGGCAAGACAGCAGCAGGAGAAATAACACCCGCCAGGCTGAAGACCAGAAGGTGAACCGCAAGAAGCAGCCAGAAAGCCCAGCCTCCGATGCACGAGCCGATGATTTTGCCGAAAGCGATTTGTTTTTCGGTCAATGGGGTGGTGAGCAGGATGGGCCAGGTCAGGGCTTCCTTTTCAGAGGTTATACATGTGGCGGCCGAAGAAGCCGTCCGAAACAAACCGAAGAAAAAGAAGGCCAAAATGAAGACTATGTGTGTTTCTTCCCGGGAAAGATAACCTTTGTAGCCGCAATATATGTAAACGGCCGCCAGGAGCAGAACGGCAGGAACAGTTGTGACAACAACTGTTAGACGGCGGCTTTTAATCCAGAGGTTTATTATCTCTTTCCAGATAACAGGCGGACCTTTCACCGGTCTGGTCCGCCTGGAAGATGCTGACAAGGCCGTTTTCTTTTTAATTTTTCCATCGGCGAGACGGCGTTCTTTACGGGATGCGAATATTCCTGCCTGCCCTGTTGCCTGGCGCAATCCTACTTTCCTGACACGAACCGTTGAAAATGCAAGCAGCAGTGCCGAGAATCCAAGCATAACTACACAATGAAGCGGCCATGGCAAACCAACTACCGCCATGGCCGGAGAAAGCATGCTACGAGTAAGTATTGCCAGGGCAACGAAAGGATTCACGTGAAAAAGTATCCTTTCTGCGTCTATGCGAAATTGATAAACATATTGCAGCAGCGGCAGCACGATCGACGGAATTATATAAAAGAGAAAGCATATAAGGGCCGTTCTTACGATTACCGAATGCGAATACCGGCTGGTTATTGAAAAGGCCAGACTGACGGAGCCTGCAAAAATCGTCGCCGTCAGAGTCACGCAGAGACTCGAAACGACGTAGTCCCAGGACACACCGCCAAGAACACGGACAACCGACAGAAGCGGCATACTTATCGCCAGCAGCAGAACTAACTGCAGCAGTTTGCTGAAAAGCTTCCCTATGACAATCTGAAGGCTGCTGATGGGCGTGGTCATAAGCAGACCGAGCGTTCGGTGGTATATCTCGTCGCTGATAGCGGTGCTTAACATCACAATGGCGGCAAGCTGGATCGCAATGAACTGGAACCAGACAATTGTGATTGTGACATATTTTCCGGTCTCGGACATTCGAGAGATCTGGTAGACCTTGGAAGCCGAGCCGCCTTGTTTTGCCATGAAGATCCATGCAAGTCCGATAAAAGCCGTCAGCAACCATATGTAAGCAACACGCAAAAAGTAGTTTCTCTTTCTCCGGCTGGAAACGCGAAGTTCCTTATCGAAAATGGGTCCGGTCAGCCAGTACAGGCTTGGGAATCTTGCCACAAAATTGGTCAGACCGGCAATCATTATCACAGAATACGCACTCAAAAGATATTACGACGGAATCGGCACTTGGCTCGCCAGGAAAAGAGAACACCGGCGAGTGTATATATCAGCATATAGATAATCACGAGGCCGGTTGTCGGCCAGGCCTTGTGCCAGGAGCGGTTGGGCCAGTCAAAGTTGAGATTCGAGAAACCTGCTCGTGCATTGAAGCTTCCTCCGGCTCCGTCCATCAGTATAGCAATCTGGACTACCGGATTAGCCGAAACCAAATCTTCAACGGCATCATAATCGTGAATAAACGCCGAGGTTAATCCGAGCAATGCGGGCAAAATGGCCCAGAGGGTCAAAGCCAGACCGAAATTTGCCAGAACCGCTGAGGTCGTCCGCTTAAAGCGGGAGCTGAA
>DQCG01000508.1:3123-23625 GCA_003533825.1 Phycisphaerales bacterium | reverse complement strand
TGGATATACTTGAAGCATATAAAAAACAAAATATGGCCGGCCATAAGCAGCCAGATGGGAATGCACCGGCGAAATACCCCCACTGCTTTACCAAGAAGAATCTGCCAGTCGTCCATGGATGTAGCCATCAGGAGTGGCCAGGACTGTGTCTCCTTCTCCGTGGTGATACTGGTGGATGAAAGCACCATGGTAAAAATCGAGCCGATCACTAAGAACATCAGCACATAACCCGTTTGTGTAAAAGCCTGGTCCAAACAGTCTTCCTTTATACAGATCCAGTAAGTGATTAACAAGGCAGTAATTGTAATGGCCAAACCGATAATGCTGTTTCTGCCCTCTGCGCCCTGAATCATGGGAGCTCTGAGCTCTCTCCAGAGAACCGGCGGGCCCGTAACCCGCCTGATCACTCCGATCGGCTTTTTGTGAACGGCAGGTCGTCGGGATGGCTTCTTAGATTTTTTAGCGCGCATACGATTTGAGGCCGACTCAATCTGGCCCGTAGCCTGTCGCAGGGCTACTTTACGCACAACCTTGACGGAAAATACGATTAAAAGGGCCGAGGCTGCTAACATGAGCAGGCAGTGCAACGGCCAAAAGAAAAAAGAACCTCTCGTGGGTATGGCGGGAAATATTGCCAGCCCCATGGGTGATATCATAGTAGCAGTATTTACGGACATCGCTCCGAAAGGATTGACGTGAAGAAAAGATAGAAGAACTATCAAAAGCGGAAACACAGTTGAGGGATTCCTGAGTCGAGGAGCAGATAGCCACCGTGGACTGAAAAGGACGCTGGTTATTGTCGGGATAAAGAAGAAAAGAACGCCGATGGTCACTACGGTTTTGATGATAACGACGTAGGCACGCCGGTTATTGATTGAAAAGTACAGACTGAGTGAGCCGGCAAAGATAACGGCCGTCAGCGTAATACATAAGCTGGACAGGACATAGTTCCACGGCACGCCTCCGAAAATCCGAACAATCGCCAGCAGCGGCAGGCTGATCGCCAGCAGCAGAATGATCTGCAGAAGCTTGCTGAAGAGCTTGCCCATTACGATTTGAAAACTGCCGATGGGAGTTGTCATCAGCAGGCCCAGCGTACGGTGATAGATTTCGTCGCTGATGGACGTGCTGAGCATGATTACGGCGATTACCTGGGTGGCAAAAAACTGAAACATGACGATGGTGGTGACAATGGTCTTGCCCGCCAGCGCCATCCGGGATTTCTGGTATGCCGTCGAGCCTTCGGATTTAACCACGCTGAGCCAGACGATGGCGACAAAGAAGGTCAGCAGGATGATATATATTTCCCGCAGTGTGTAGTTTCTTCTTCGACGGCTCGAAACTCGAAGCTCCTTGCCGAAAATCGGTCCGGTCAGCCAGGACAGGCTTAAAAATCGCAAAACAGAATTTATTGAAACTTTACTCATATCAATCCGGCATTATCAAAAAATATTACGTCTCAATCGGCAATTGGCGCGCCATGCAAAGAATAAACCGAGGAATACATAGCTCGGTATAAAGCGGGCCGATTCGTATAGACTGGGATTATTATCCATCACTCTCATAGCCTGAATAAATGGAACAGCACCAAGGCAGTATTCTTCGAGCATGTGCCGGGTCTGCCATATAGGTCGAAAAGCGTCTATCAAAACTATCATCAGGAAAGGAAAAGCACCCCAAATTATCGCCGTCAGGACAAAATTTGTCATCACCGCGGCGCTGGTGCGTCTGAAGCGGGAGCTGAAATAGAAACCGGTGCCGCAAAGGAATATAACCGAGCCGGCCACTATAACAGCGATTTGAACCAGAGCAAGAGAACCGACGTATCCTACCTGCCAGAACAGGCTAATATAAATAAGCAGCAGCAGCCAGACAAATATGCTGCGGCGCAGCACGCCCACAAATTTGCCGAAAAGTATTTGCCAGCCACTCAAGGTAGTGACCAGCAACAGCGGCCAGGTTCGGGCCTCCTTCTCGGAAGTTATACAAGAGGCGGGAAAAATAGCAACCGACAGCAGTCCCAATCCCATGAAGATACAGATGTATAGCATATGAGCCTCGAAATGACCGAATACATCTGCCACTACAGGGAAAAGGTACATCGATGCAATCAGCGCCAGTTCCAGCCCTATAATGATCGCGACAACAAGTCTTTCCCGGCTGGATACTCTCGATTTGAGCTCCTTCCAGACAACGGGTGGGCCCTTGACGCGCCTGATTTGCCCGCCGGATTTAGATGGAGCTGTTCCTTTAACGGTATCGACCACTGGCGGATTCAGCAGGCGTCTGAGAATATTCGGGAAGCCTGAATCCTGAGCAAGTGCAATCTTTCGGACAATCAAGGCAGATACGAACAAAACGACAGACGAGGCAGCCAGCATGAAACCGCAATGAGCCGGCCAGAGGCAACTTGGCGCCCCGATCCCTGGATGGAGCATTATTTCGGTGCTCAAAGTTAGGAGCATATACGGATTCAGATGAAACAGTACGATGATTGGAGTATCCATTTGTCTGCCCCATGAGAAAAAGCCGAATATCAGCATTGAGAGAAACAGCAGCAGGCCAAAGAGTAAGCCGAGAACCAAAGTGGTCATAATTATTACTACATACGCCCTTCGGCTGAAGATTGAAAAGAACAGACTCACTGAGCCAAAAAAGATAACGGTCGTGAGTGTTATACACAGGCTGGAAATCACGTAATCCCAGGGCACACCGCCGAAGACCCGGATAATGGCCAGCAAAGGCAGACTTATCGCCAGCAGCAGAATCAATTGTAGTAGCTTGCTGAATAGTTTTCCAATGACGATCTGGAAGCTGGTGATTGGCGTGGTCATAAGCACGCCCAGAGTCCTGAGGTAGATTTCATCGCCTATCGCCGTGCTGAGCATAATTACCGCCAGAGCCTGCGTCGCACAGAACTGAAACCAGACAATTGTTATGACAACTGCCTTGCCGGCCGCGGCCAGTCGAGAGGATGTGTAAAGACCGGATGAGCTTACGAACTGCACTTCCTGGAGCCATACCACGACGACAAAAACAGTTAACAAAGCTAAATACACGGAGCGAAGAATATAGTTTTTTCGCCGCCGGCTCGATACCCGAAGCTCCTTATCGAAAATAGGCCCGGTCAGCCAGGATAAACTAAATAAGTGTGAAACAGAATTTATTGAAATACTGCTCATATTTATGTAAAATTGTCAGAAAATATCATACCTCAATCGGCGTACGGCATACCTCGCGAAAACCAGGCCTGCTCCCCCGATGACAAGGCATCGAGTTATTGTCACACCCAAATATATCCATTGTCCTCCCCTGCTCATGCTCATAATAAAAGTAATGAATAAACGATTCAGAGGATTGAATGCACCGCAAAAAAGAAATGTTATCGCAAAGTACAAGCCAATCGTAACGGCAACTGCTGCGGTTGTAGCCCTGAAACGAGTCCCGAAATACAAGCCGCTGCCTATCACAAACAGGATGGAAGATGCGAGAGTCAGCAATATGTAAAGAACGATAGCGATAATACTTTTGATTCCAGCCATCTTAATGTATGAGATGGAAAACAGGACAATGTAAAGTAACAGCAGCGGAAAATTCCTTCTGAATGCAGCAATCGCCTTTCCACGAACAATGTCCCTGTCCTCCAGGGGCGTAGCCAACAGCACGGGCCAGGTGCGAGCTTCTTTCTCTGCGGTTATACTCCCGGCAGAGAATACTGCCATTCGAACCATTGCAACCAGGTAAAAAGCGTACATGAGATACTGAGGAAGAAAAGAGACTCTCCTGCTGCTGAACAGCAGCAGGACGGCGGAAATAAGAAAAGCAATGGTTAACAGAACAAATATCGCGGCTTCGCCTCTGCTTTGTCCGATGAAGCCTTTGCGCATCTCCCTCCAGATGATTGGCTTACCTGTTACCGGAATAATAGAACCGTCCGCTGAATGGGAGCCTGCCTTGAAGAAAATACGATTAAGCATCTTTTCCATAGCTCCCGCAAACCAGGGCTTTGAAGACGGACCGAACGTTTTGGCCGGAGCAGCTTTTCGCACACGCCAGACTGATATGGCAATTAAGACGGCTGATACGCCCAACATTAGCAGGCAGTGAAGAGGCCAGGAAAAGAAACTCGGCACCCCACTTTGAATGAACTTCGCATTCGCGGCTGCGAATGCCACGAACGGATTCGTCAGGGCCAGCAGTGATTGAGTCAATTGCCTGTTGAATATGAACATACCCTTGACCGCAAGCATATTGAACAAACCGGGCAGCGCACCGAAGAAAACCATATAAACCGCGATGGTAATAAGAATGACCGTATAAGCATGACGATATGCAATCGACAGCAACAGGCTCAAGGCACCTGCGAGAAAAGTTGCGGATAAAGTAATGCAGACGCTCGATGCCACGAAATCCCACGTTACACCCCCGAATATCCTGATAATTGCCAATAGCGGGAAACTTATTGCCAGCAGTAACATCAACTGCAACAGCTTGCTCAGGAGCTTACCGGTCACGACTTGAAAGCTGCTGATTGGCGTTGTCATAAGTACGGCCAGTGTGCCCTTGTGGATTTCATCACTGACCGAAGAGCTGAGCATTACGATTGCGATTAGCTGAGCGGCTATAAATTGAAACCAGACAATGGTGGCTATTATCTGCCTTCCTGCCTGCGAGAGCCTCGATACCAGAAAAACGGTTGAGCCGGAACTGCGAATTCCGAGAATGGAATACCATGCAAATAAAATGAAAATACTCAACGACAGGATATACCCAAAGCGGAGTAAGTAGTTTCTTCGTCTTCGGCTGGAGACGCGCAGCTCCTTGTCGAAGATCGGCCCGAACAGCCGGACCGGGTCACATAAATCCGAAAAGGTACTGGTCAATTCCGTCGTCATAAGAATCTCTCGTTGCGCTCATTATTTGAAATTGTGCTCATTTTACCGGTGCCTGTGTTCTTAGTGGACGATGCCTTTGGTTAACTGCAGGAATGCGTCGTCAAGTTTAAGCCGCTCGGGCTGGATCGAGATAATATCAAAGTTTGCTTTAACCAGTGTCCGGGCAACGATGCCGTCGGAATCCTGGCCATCGTGGAAGGTAATGGCGATTTCGTCGCCGAGGGCCTGCACCTGGCGGACCTGTGGCAGAGCAGAGAGCAGCTCAATAGCTTTGTCCTGATGCTTCGCCACCCTCACCCGGACCTTACTTTGTATCCCCAGTCGTGGGCGGATTTCTTCCATCGTACCGCTGAAGATCAGCTTGCCGTGCTCGATAATGCCGACGTGATCGCAAATCTCCTCCAACTCGCTGAGGATGTGGCTGGATATCATAATGGTTTTGCCCATGCGTTTGAGCTCGCGCAGCAGCTCCCTGATTTCGATTCGGGCGCGCGGGTCGAGTCCGCTGGCCGGTTCGTCGAGGATGAGCACCTTCGGATCGTGTATCAGAACGCGTGCCAAACCGAGCCGCTGCTGCATACCGCGGGAAAGGCTGTCAACGGTGGCACTCTTTTTGGGCTCGAGGTCGGTCAGTTCGAGCACGCCTTCGACGATGGATTTGCGCTTCTTCCGTTCTATGCCGAACGCAGCGGCGAAAAATTCGAGATACTCGAAGACTTTCAGATCGTCGTACACACCCATGAAATCGGGCATATACCCGACGAGCCTGCGGACTTTTTTGCCGTTTTTAGTAACGTTCAGCCCGTTTATGAAAGCCGTACCACGGGTTGGCTCCAGGAGTGTCACCAATACCCGCATGGTGGTCGTTTTGCCGGCGCCGTTGGGACCTATAAAGCCGAATATGTCACCGTCCTTAATGGTCAAATTCAGATCGTCAACGGCGGTTAGATTGCCATAATTTTTTGTCAGATTTTTCGTTTCGATCATTTCTGTGTTTCCTCTTCTTGCTCTTTCGGAAAAACGACAAGCCGGGCTAACTGTATGTGATTGCGTTTATATGTGTGATCCTTTAGGGCGAACGATACGGGAGCCCGGTCGTATTCGACGGAGACGACCGCGGCTCCACTGGCAAGATAAGCGCTCATCGCCTGGGTGCGCTGCAGGCATCCCTGAGCGAAAAAAGCGTCCTCCTTTTTGAAATTCATATTATAGGAGCGGCCTCTGCGAGAGTAATATTGACGATAACGTTCTTCGCCGTAGTCGTCCCATATCCCCATTCTGTGCGACCGGATACTGAACTGTTTACTGGTGCCGGCCGGGACGTTGCCGAATACGATGCCGCGGTTATTGCTCAGCAGAACACGACCTTTCGAAATCGGGGATTCCGACTCATTTACGACATTAACAACGATCTGGTCGCCCTGGCGCTGCACTTCGGCATCGAAAGGCATTTTCTCCAGAGCTGATTCGTTGAGCAGACACTGGACATCCCATATATTGATAGGTATGGAATAAGGCAGGTTGCCGCCGTCGTGTTGAAAGCAGTAAATTCTTCTGCCGGCGATTTCCTTGCTTTGTTGCCAGATGGATTGCTGGGCGGGAGCGATACCGGACCACCACTGGTTAACCTGAAGGCGTTCGAGCCGATAGTCGTCGCTGTATGGAGCAAAAACACCGCAATAACTGGTGGACCATGCGTGCTCGCTGTTGTCAATTCCATCCAGGACGGATACAACTCTCAATTCCATGTCACCGGCGCGCAAAGCCTGCACGCCGTAATAAGCGCCGACAGTAAACAGGATAATCCAGAACGCACAGGTCAGCCATGTTAGTGGGAGGCGGTCAAAGCGCTTGAGCAGTTTATAGTCGACGGGGCCCAGCAGAACGGCCAGAGTAATCAATAAAAGTATCACCCACCAAATGCTCAAAGGCCGGATCCCCTGGTACAGGAATTCCATAACCGCGTTGTTTACGGCCTGGGCCCGGCCGATTTCGAATCGATTTCTATTGCCGGGCCTGCCTTTTTCATTTTTGGCATCTGAGGCGGATTGAATAGTCCGGCTGACCTGGTTTGACCGGATTGCGCCGGTAGTTGTACCGAAGGATAGAGAGTTGCCGTATTCCAGGACGTCCCTGATACAGTATATCCAGAACGAGGCCGAATTTTCACGCTGCCTATCCGTCATTGTGGCCGGATCGAAGGCCAATACTCCAACGTGTCCGAAACCTGCGTATCCCGTTGCGAAAAGGCAATCGCCGGCATCGTTGGTTTCGACTTTGTAAAAGTTAGCCTCCGATTTAGGCACAAGTGACCAGGCTGTCACCTGTTCCGGTTCGCCGCCGGTCAATCCCATTTTTTCGAGAATCTCAGCCGGGACGGTCGTTTGTTTAAGGTCATGCAGTTCGACGGGTAATAGCCGGGCTATCGGATTAGCGGCGGCCAGGGGGTGGCTGCCCGGCACGAGCAGTAATTTTCCGCCGTTCGAGATCCATTGGGTGATCGCTTTCAACTGCTGTGTGTTAAACAGGTTCCAGTCGGGGTCATAGAGGATTAGCAGGTCCAGGGGTACGAAACCGGTCCAGTCCCAGGGGACCATTCGCGGCAGCTTATCTCCCACTTGCACCTCCCCTTGTCCCCTGTTAGACAGGCATTTGGATTGTTTTGGCAGACGCAACAGGCCGAATTTCCTGTTGCCGACAAGGCCGATCAGCATATCGTTCTCGTTGACGACCGTTATGAAACGGCTGCCCGTCTCCATCCCCCAAAGCTCGTAGTCCTGAGACCATTGCGTTCGCCCGCGCTCTTTGTCGACAAGCCTTACGCTGCACTTGTCGGCTGTAAACGCAAACTTGGTGACCAGCGGCAAATGCAATGGTATATCCGGGGTCAACACAAACTCGTAATTAACGTTCATCGTATTTAAGCCGTCCTGCTGGGCCGAGACGGTTATAAGGCCGGCAAAAGGTTCGGTAAGAGTGCTGCTGATACCAATTTCCACCGGTGTCCATTCCATGGGTCGATAGTAACCGCCCCAGCCGCAGAAAAAATCAACGTTGAATGGATCTTCATCTTCTTCTGCGGCGGCGGCCGCGATGACCAGAGCCGGAAACGCCAATAGAATAAGCCAAACGCGTAACATTTGTAATCCTCGCTGAATGCTAAGTTTATGTGTTAAATTCGAACCTTGTGATTATATATAATCCACTCCAGACATACAAGTACCAAGGCCAGACCGACGAGATACGGCCACAATGGAAGGTTCGCCCGGCTCAGGCCCCGCTCTTCGGCCTCTACCGGCTGGCCCGAAAGGACAATCTCACGTTCGGGTTCAATGTTGCTTTCCTTTTGATCGAGCAGATTAACGGCGAACAAACGGGTCTTTTGTTCGGGTATGCTCAAGCTATAGAGGCCGATCCGGTCGGTCCCGGGGAATCGAAGGGAGCCGGAAGGACCGGCTTTGATCTCGCTGCCGGATAAACCCGGACCATTGATTTGTGCCGGAGTGTCGCCCTGGAGACCATCGATAACAATAGGCTGGCCGACCTGCAGGTTTGCATCCCGGTCTTGTCCGAGTTGTGTGCCTAAGAAGCTGGCGGCGTTATAGCAGAACAAAACAAAACCCGGCTCGAACGGCCAGTTGGTTTGGAGCACATCGAATCCGACGAGCAGGAACGAACTGCCGTTTCGCCGCACCAGGGCTATGGCCGGTGTCTCGTTGAACTCGGCGAGCACATCCGCATCGCGAGGCAGCATCATGCGATGGCACTTCGCGGCGAACAAGTTCGTCAGATCGACATATTTTAACGTCGGGTGCTTTGTCCTCCAGTCCACGATGACCTGGTTTTCGAGCTCTTCAGGAGCAGATACGTCGATACCATCCGGGGGCCGGCCGAAAACAAGATAGCGGCACTTCGGCAGTGTCGGAGGAACGTGATTATCGAGCACAATCACATCATATTCCGGTTCGACGCTTAGAACGTTAGGGTCTGTTGTATCGAATTGGGTTGGCGTCTGAACATCGAGCCGGGCCAGGGGACAAGCCTGCAATGCCGATTCAAGCACGGAGTTTCCGCCGGTTACCATTAGGACCGAAAGCTTCTTTGGTGGCGATAGAATTGCCCAGGCGGCATCATCGCAGCTCATATAATCCGGCTGGGGCATCGACTCGTTGGAATCCTGTAACTTTCTGACTTCAAGGACTCCGGCCTCGGCGTTCGATAAAGAAAAATCCACCGCTAACTTTCCCGGCCGGACGGCGTCCTTCGGCTCAATTGCTCTTCGCGGCGGAACGGTTACCGACTGTGCTGCATACACGTTATTATTGATGCTTAGCTGCACGCCACACGTGACCTGAGTCTCACTATAATTGGACAGGGTTGCGAAAATATTTACCTCTTCGGGATTCTCGTAAGACCTTCGCGCTCGCATCGCAGTGACCGCGACGTTCTGTTGGGATTCCCCTATGCAGTGATAAATCAGCTCATCGGAGCTGACCACAATCTGGTCAAGATCATGGATTTGCCCGTCGCTGAACAGTACGAGCTGGGCCGGTTCTTCGGCGCTCATGTAGTCGGCCTCGACACCGGGAGATTGCGCGAAGGCGCGGGCCACGACAATCGCCTCAGCCAGGGACGAGATACCGTCACTCGGAGTTATTGTCTCTACGGCACGAATCAATTGCTGCTTGTCCGAGGTGAAGTTGCACATGACCTTGGATCGGTTGTCGAATGCGATGACCATTGTCTGGTCGGACTCGTCCCTCAATGAAAAGAAAGCTTTGCTGCGCAGTGAGTCGATAAATACCCTCGCCTGCTCTTTGGCGGCCTCCAGGCGGGTGGGCTTGACGTCCGTTGCGCTCATGCTGGCGGATCGGTCGATCAACAATACGTACCGGCGGGCCGGCCCGGCAATCAGCGAGACAATCGGCCCGGCAAGTGCCAGAAGAATGGCAATCAAAACCAGCAATTGCAAAAACAGCAGAATATTGCGCCTCAGCCTCTGGAACGGAGCATTCACCTGCAGGTCCTGGACCGCCCGCTTCCAGAGTAGGGTGCTGGAGACTATCTGCTCGCGCCGCTTGAGCTTGAGAAAATACAGCAGCAACAGCAGCGGCACGGAAACCGCAGCGGCGTAAACTGCTGTCATAGGCGTTAGCCATTCCATAATTCTGCGCTCCAAAAAGCGGATTCGACACCCTGCTAACGCAGCAGATGAATCCGTCGCAAATAGTTCAATACTAATGACTCCACCGAATCGGCCGAATTGGCGAGCACATAGACGGCCCCGCGGCGGTTACAAAAATTCTTCAATTCGTTGCAATACGCGGTCAGGTTTCGTTTATAGTATTTCGACAGCGCGGCGCTGACGGTAATCTCGGCGGCGTCGGCGTCTTCGATATCAATCAGTTTCAACTCGCCGCTGAGCTCGGGCGACAGCTCCTGGGGACATAGCACCTGTATCGTGTACAAGTCGTAATGCCTGCCGAGCAGCCGGCGAAGACCCGAATCATAACCTTCCTTAAACAAAAAGTCGCTCAATACAATCATAACTCCCGAACCGATGCGACCTGAGACCAACTGCTGGCACGCACTGTCAAAATTCGTAGGCCCTTCGCAGTCAGTGGTTAAGAGGCAATCGGCCATTTTGTCGAGGTAGTTACGGCCCCGCATGTTGGCAAGCTGGACCGTTAAGCCGTCTGCGAAAAAACTGATGGTGACACGGTTGTTATTAACCAAGCTTACGTAGCCGAGAGCGGCGGTGAGTTTCTTAATGAAAAGCTCTTTCGACGGCTCGCCAAAGCTCATCGAGTCACTCGTATCGGCAACGATATGGACGGTCAGGTCCTGTTCTTCGAGGAAAAGTTTGAGGAACAATTGTTCCAGCCGGCCGTAAATGTTCCAGTCCACGAACCGCAAATCGTCGCCTGCAACGTACGGGCGATGGTCGGCGAATTCCACGCTCTGGCCGCGCCGCTTGGAGCGCCGCTCGCCCTGGAGCTTGCCCTGCAGAATCTTGCGGCTCAGAACGTCCATCGCGTCCAGTCGGCTCATAAAAGCCGGATCGAGCAAATCAGTCAGTTTTTTTCTTCTATGGGACATCAAGTTTTTGTTCCAGATTTTTCGGTGTTCCGGCGAGGACCTGGTCGACAACCTCGTCCGTTGTAATACCTTCAGCCTGGCCTTCGAAGTTGAGCAGGATGCGGTGACGTAACGCCGGCAGGGCCGATGCTTCGATGTCATCGAAGCTAACGTGGTATCGCTCATCGAGCATCGCTCGGACTTTGCCCGCCAGAACCAGGGCCTGAACGCCTCGCGGCGAGGAGCCGAAACGGACGAAGCGGTTTGTCACTTCCGGTGCAAATTCCCCCTGCGGATGAGTCGCCAATACCAGCCGGATAGCGTAATCTTGCACGTGATCGGCAATAACGACACGACGTACCAGGTCCTGCGCCTTTATAATCCGCTCGGCGCCGGTGACATGCCCGGCTCTGGGGTCCTCGCCTTTTGTCGTCCGGTCGATGATTGAACGAAGCTCCTCGCGATTGCTGTAAGGCACGAGTATCTTGAAGAAGAATCGGTCAAGCTGTGCTTCGGGCAGGGGATAAGTGCCTTCCTGTTCGATGGGATTCTGCGTTGCAAGGACCATAAACGGCTCGGGCAATTTGCGAATCTGCCCGCCGCTGGTAACCGAATGCTCCTGCATCGCTTCGAGCATGGCCGACTGCGTCTTGGGAGTTGCGCGGTTGACTTCATCGGCTAAAATAATCTGTCCGAAGATGGGGCCGGCCTGATATTGAAACTGCCGCTTTCCCGTCGCCGCATCTTCCATCACGATATTGGTGCCGATGATATCCGCGGGCATCAAATCTGGCGTGAATTGAATACGGCGGAATTCCAGCGAAAAAACATCGCTGAGTGTTCGCACGAGAAGTGTCTTGCCCAGACCCGGCACTCCCTCCAAAAGGACGTGCCCGTTGCAGAACAGGCATATCAGTACGTCTTCCACGATTGTTTCGTAGCCGACGATTACCTTACCGATCTCGCGGCGTAACGACTCGAACATCTGACGAAACTCCCGGCATTGTTCCTGTACCTCTTTTTGCTTTTTTGACATTTCAATTATCTCCCAAGGATCTATTCTTTATTCTTCTGCATTCTCATCCTGCTTGTTGTCGGCAGCCTTTCGTTTTGCTTTGAGCAGCCTCTGAATGTGCGAGCTTTCCTCCGGTGTCCCTGCTCTTTCCGGCACCGGTTTCTCCGGTTTCTTTTCGGGCTGTACATCTGCCAGCTTAGCTGCCCCCGCCATCGGTAAATCACCTTTTACTTCTTCGCCGGCCTCATATCGTCGTGAAGCTATCGCATCGGCCTTGCGGGCCGAAAGCTGGTCACGAAGCTTCAGCCTTCTGGCGCGAAGACGGTCGAGGGTCAGGTCGGTTTGTTGTCCGAGCTTTTTAAGACGGACTAAAGATGCAGCCCGGCGGGCTATCGCGCGAACGTCCAGGATGACTCTGCGCATCGCCACATCCAGCAGGAACAGCGCCAGCCAGATAAGCATTAGCGGCTTGAGCAGCGGCATTTCGGTTTTGGGGAATTTCAGCGTAGCATAATCGAAAAGCTTGGCGTTATTGGGGTCGGAGCTTAGAATCCGCCCGCTGCTGATTTCGCTAACCTCCGCGAGCAGGGGAGTATTGTCGGACAGGTCGCGAAATTCGGGTGCGAAGGGAATCGTCACGGTCGTTTGGGTGAGGTGCGTATCCGTGTCGCCTGAAAGTTTCTTGTAGCGCAAGTTGACGACGTAGCTGCCGGAAGCAGCAGCCTGAAACTGGCCGTTGTACTGGCCCGGCCCGACCTGTGTCAGCTCAAGCGTGCTGGTTGACACATCCGGCGAGATAACTTGCCCTTCGATGTTCGCGAACTGGATGAATTTGCCCTCGGCGTCAATGGCCTCGACGTTTATTGTTACCTCACGGCCCTGAACGTCGGCGAAAACTTCGCAATCGGCCGACTGGGAAGGTTTGGCCGCCCAGCGAACGGCCTGCTCCCAGAATCTTTCAAAACCGCTCCACTGCAGCCAGTTCGATGCCCATCTGCTATCCACCGAGCTGGTGAACGCCGCACATCGGCCGAGTCCGGACTGGCAGGTCGCCAGAACCGGATCCTGTTGCCCGCTGGCCAGCACGACCTGGTTAAGCCCGCCCTTGGATCCGGTCACTACGTAGCCGTCGAGCTCTGGCATGGCACCGTACACGCCCCTTATAATCTCGCTGAGAGAGTATTCGACCTGGGGCGAGAACGTCTCCTCGACAATCAAAGCACGCCGGACAACCTGGGCCTCTTTGATAAATATCTGGGGGAGCTGCTGAGGATCCTTGACATCGTAGAAACGGCCGCCCGTCGACTGGGCGACTTTCACCAGGCTTTGTATGTCCGCGGGCGAATGCGGGAAAATAGCTACGCCGGTGCATGTAATCCCGGCATCTCTGCATTGAGCGAGCAATTGGGGGCTTGGCACCGTCGGGTCGCCGTCGCTGATAACTATTACGTGCTTTTGTGAGGCGTCGCAGTCCTTGAGTTTGTTATATGCGGCCTGCAAATGGTCGTGCAGGCTGGGCATGTCACCCATTTGCATCTGTTCGATCGCGGCGATAACGGCCTTTTTGTCTCCGGCAGGGGAAAGCGGGAAAACCCAGTCGCCCGGGCCCTGCCAGTTATAAGCCAGTATGCCGATCAAATCCAGCCTGCTTAGAGTTTTCGCCGCGGCAATAGCGACCCTTGTGCCCCAGTAGTTGCCCTGTGGCATCTCGCAGGCGTGCATAATCATTACCAGAGCACCCTTTGGCAACTGCTTTTTCTGAGGCGGGTCCAGATCGACTGGAAGAATTTCCGCCACCGGCGAACCGATCCATCCTCCGGCTCCGAAGGATTGAGGCCCTCCTACCATAATCAGGCCGCCACCGAGATCGGTCACGTACCGGCAAAGCATTTCCTGCTGCTGATATGTGAAGTTCCCGCAACTGGTATTGACCAGTATGACGGCATCCGTGCCCATCAGCCTGGACAGATTATCCGGGAACTCGGGTGTAGTGATATACTGCACGTCCATATCGGTATTCTGTAACGCCCGCTCCAACGCCAGGCCGGTCGAACCATCGGCATCGACGATGAGAATATTGCCGGGGCCGGCGACATAAGTGATTGCACTTGCGCGGTTGTTTTGGACGATTTTATCCTGCCACGGCTCGTCGGGTATGAATACGGCCTCGAACTCGTGTATGCCGTGTGTTCCGACGGGCATCGATATCGTCTCGACGTTTGTGCCCGGTTCAAGTTCCACCTCCACGGCAATCTCCGGCGAGCCGGGGACAAGATCGACGGGCTCACCGTTGAGATTCAAAAGCAGCTTGCCGCGAGTGCGCGTTGTACTGTTGAGGATAAATCGCAGCAGAACCGTCTGGCCGCTCCTGGCTTTTGTAGGTGCGGCCAGGCGTTTGAAAATGACTTCGTTATCATAAGTATATCGTAGCGGGAGCACGTCGATGGGAATTTTATTAGCCCCGGCGATTCGAGCGGCTTCTCTCAGATCGCCGCCGGTTTCGTTGCCTTCGCTGACCAGCAGGATTCGAATCGCCGTGTCCGGGGGGGCAATAGCCATGGCCATCTGGATGCCGTCGGACAGCTTGCTCTGCTGGCCGTTAAGCGTGGTATTTCTCTGGCGGATTGAAATGTCACCGCCCGGCAGCTTGGAAATGCTGGCAGCCTCGGCAATATCGACGACGGCCAACTGGTCCAGAGGGGCCTTGTCGGCCAGAGCATGGGAAAGATAATCCAGAGCAGCCTGCTGGAGATTAGCGGGGATTGACTGGCTTCGATCGATTACGGCAACCAGGGTCAGACGCCGGCTCTTCCTGGTAAGTATAGGCCGGGCAAGTAAGGCAACAAGGATAATGATTACAAGGCAACGTATGGCAATAGCCATCACTCGGCGGGCCGGACCCAGGGCGGCAAGATTCCGCAGACCGAGCCAGATAACCGGCACCAGCAGAATTAAGCCAATAAGCCACCATGGCTGACTGAAATAGAAACCATATGTATATGTCATAGCTGCCACACCTGAATCCGATTATTGCCGGCGTCAACAATGAATGCCCGTCGCCCGGCGTCGACCGCCACACCCCAGGGATATGCCAGTTGTCCTGACTGCCGGCCCGCACGGCCGCAAACGGCAAGACTCTTTCGGTTGGGACCGAACAATTGTAATCTATTATTTCCGTACTCGCAAACGACAAGTGTCCCATCGGGCAGCAGCGCCAGGTCATAAGGATAACGAAGCTGTCCCGGGGCCCGGCCGGGTGAGCCGATGTACCCGAGCAGGTCGCCGTCGAGGTCGTAAATCGCGATGCGATGATTGCAGGCGTCGGTCACATAAAGGCACTTTCTCGCCGGATCCACGCACAGAGCCGATGGCCGGGACAACTGTCCCTGTCCGCTGCCGGGAGTGCCGAAACAGTACAGGAAATCGCCCTGCCCGCTGAAGACGCTTATCCGGTCGTTGCCACCGTATTCGCTGACGAAGATTCTGCCGTCCTGCGCAAACGCCACGTCGGTCGGATATATGAAGCAGCCGTTCTCCTGTCCGAATTTGCCGAATTCGTCGATCATTTGTCCATCGGGTGAAAACACGACGACGCGGTGGTAATGCGTGTCGGCGACGTACAGATTGCCGTTTGGGGCGATGCTTAGCCCTGTCGGTTTGCCTGTTTCGACGAGAGGCATATTTATGACATCGAGAAATTTGCCGTCGGTATTCAATCTCTGGACTCTGCCGGTCTTATCGACAACGAAAAGCGAACCATCACTAGTGACATCAATGGCCCTCGGGTAAATGAATTCGCACTGCCCACGTCCGGTTTGTCCGAAAGCGTTCAAAACCTTCGGCGCGTTGCTCGTGGATGATACATCGTCACAACCCGTTAGTACGGGCACACAGGCGGCGAGAATTACGAACGCCGTAAGCCAGCGGACCCGGACCACGCGGAGCATCGCTACTACTATCACGGCCAGACCGAGAAAAAGACAAATCAAAGCCAGACACGATGCAATCACCTGCTGGTCCCGTGCGTAGTGCATTTGATTGAGCAGGCGCTGGGCGAAGTTCGGCAGACCCGCGGGCAGAAGCACCATCGTAGCCGATAATTCCGTGATGCTCAGCATTACAATTAAAATGAATGTCCCGACGAACAAAGGCCACGTATGCGGCAAATGGACGTACCACCATCTCTGGAACCGTGAGGCGCCGTCGAGTGACGCCATCTCCGACAGATGCTTTTCGTGGGCATACCGGGTCAAGAGCAGCAAAATCAGGGCGACTCCCGCGAATCGCCCTGCCTGTCCCGCAGAGACAAGATACCAACCCTGCCGCAGGGACGGCGGGATATTGCAGAAGGCCAGTATCTTAAGCAGGGAGACCGCAACCAGGCAGGCCGGGACGAACATGACGAGAAATATCGTCGTGCAAAAGATAAAAGATAACAGTTTACAAAGTCCCGACGTGCATCTATCCAGCGACAAGGCCCCGAAGGCAATCAAATAAGCTATTACTGCCGCAACGGCCGCGACAATCAGCGACCAGCCTAATTCGTCCGGGTGTAGCCTGAAGAATTGCCGCAGGGCCTGGGTATCGGTCATATTGCCGATGAGCAATGTCACCGGTATAACCAGCGAAATTCCAATCAGAACAAGCAGCACGATCCAGTGCCATCTGCGCGATTCGAGTTCGACCGACCCGAGAGAGACCGCCCGAGGGACCCATGAACTGGAGCTTTTCCCCAGGATAATTGCAAGCAATAAAGCCATAGCTACCACAGGCCAGGCAGCTCTGACAAGATAAGCCTCCGAGCCGGTCAGTTCGTACAGGACGGCTAATTCCGTCCCGATAGTACGGGTACCCGCAAGATGAAAAGTTGCGAACTCGGAAAGCGACAGGACGAAACACACGCTGAAGGCCAAGAGCAAGGGACGTGCCAGCAAAGGCAACGTAATTTTCCTGAACGTCCCGAGGCCGTCCGCGTCGAGAGAAGCGCAGTCCCAGATCTGCCTGTCAATGTTTCGCCAGCCCTGTGCGATCAGTAACGCGGCCAAAGGCCAGTACCAAAGAATCAGTACGGCAGATGAGCTGAAGGTGCCCACAAATCTGGCGAACTCGGGCTTGCCGGATAAATATGCACCAAGCGAAGTGGTGGGACTCAGCATCAGCGTCCAGGCGTAGTAAAGGACATAACGCGGCAAAACCAGGGGTATCAAGAGCAATAACAGCAGCAGGTCTTTCCGGGTTCCGCATGTCCCGAGCAATCGCCCGGGGATCCAGCCCAGGAGAACGGCCGCCCCTGCAATAACAGCACTCAGGCCGAAAGAACGAAACACGGAAGCGAAAATCCCGTCGGCGGCATCCAGTTCCGCCGACGGAGTGATGACCTGGACAAACAGAACCAGCAGCGGCAAAAAGATTATAACTACCCACAGAGCCAGAGAGGTTGCCGTTATAAACTTGCCGCCGATAGTATCGTTACTCACCGTAAAATCTCCCTCGCAGTCTGTATGGCCATCGGTAACCTGTCGGCAATCTTTTCGTAATCCACGCCCAAAAGCTTTGGGATGGCATACAGTTTGAACTGTTCGGCCAGAACCGGGCGAATCGGGCAATTGTGCGAATCGCTGCCGGCAAGCATTTTTTCAAGCTGTTCGCTGAGGAGAAAATCCATCAATTCCTCAGCTTCTTCGCGATTGCCGCCGCCTTCGATAAGGGCGGCCGTGTTCGGTATTGCCAGAGCACCGTCACCGCCCTGGTCGAGATAGTTCATTGCGACGGGCCATCCGTTGCGCTGAGCGGCGTAAACATCGTCGGTATCCGTGAAGCAGACGTCCGCCTGTCCCGTAGCGACCATTCTTACGGCTGTGCTGTTGCCGGCGACTAGACGAATGCCGTTCGCTTTGAGCCCTTCCAGAGTTTCTGTTGCCCGGACCAAGTCGTAATGAGCAAACCAACTGGATACGTCTCCGCCTGTTGTCCCGAATTCGGGCGCAGCCATAACGATACGTCCTTTCCATTTGCCGTCGAGTACGTCTTCGAGGCATTTGGGAGCCTCGCCGGCTGCAACTCGTGCCGTGTTATATCCAATGACCCGCGCACGCAACGCGAAACCGTACCATTGACCGTTTGGATCGGCATATAGCGACGGCCAGTCCTTAGTTGCGTCACTAACGTAGGTGGCCAGCAGAGACTCGCGGGCCAGCCGTATGGTGTGAAAAATCTCGTTCGACCAGAAGATATCGGCAATTGGTGAGATTGCCTCGGCCCTGATACGCTGAACCAGCCCCACTGTTTTGCTGGCCTCCGTATCGAATCGGGCCAGGACATTAATGCCTGTTTGTTCTTCAAATGCAGCGATGATCGGCTCGGCAATAGCCTGGTCCACCGAGCAATACAGGACAACTTCACGGTAGTTTTGCGGGGGATTTTTTCTGCACGATAACAAAATAGATAAAACAGAAGCTGTAAAAATTATGACAAGACCGGGTAAGAAAATTTTTATTCTTCTTTGCATACCGGTAATTTCTTGGTGTGGAATATTTCTCACTCGCCCCCAGATTGTTCGAGCCGGCCGAAATATTTCTTTATCGCTTCTTCGTATTTTCGGGGGATTTCATTCTCACTGATGGCCTCGGCTGCACCGTCACGGGCGGCCTGGACAACTTCGGTAAAATCACGCTTAGCTTCGCCTTTAATCTGAGATTCCTGGAAATACCAACTGGCGATGACGGGACCCTGTCCCGGCTTGTTTTTCAGACGGGTTCTCTGTGTGGATGTATCATCCGCTGCGGTTCCGCGGGGGCCGTAGCCCTTACCAGGACCTCCTGTACCGGGCCCGTACCGGTTGGACCATCCTTCCATGAACGGAGCCTGCCCACCGAGCCCTTCGCCCATCCCTTCTCCAAGGCAGGCAATGGCACGGCCGATCTCGTCGAGACTGGCCTGCGTCAGCATTAATTGCTGTTGCAGGGCGTCAAACTCGCCCAATTGCTCGGCCGCGTCTGCCAGTCCTTCTCCCGACAACTGCCCGGAACCGGCGCCACATGCCGCCATCGCGTTGCCGAGGCCGGCACACATGCTGGCGGCCGACCGAAAGGCGGAGGCCTTGCGAAGCAATTCTTCAATATTTTCAGGGGCCAGACCCTGCTGTTGCAGCTTCTGGCGTAGCTGCTGCTCGCTCAATTTGGCAAGCTCTTTATTTAAGCCCAGCTTTTCCAGCTCCTTTTCGAATTCCTCGTTCTTCTGAGCCAATTCCTGGAGTCGTTTGGCCAAATCCTGTATCTGCTTAGTTAGGGCCTTTTGCTGCTCCGGGCTAAGATTACCTTTGGCTAATTCCTTTTGCAGCTCGCTCATAAGATTGGAGGCTTGAGAGAACTGGCCTTTGGCCAGCGCCAATCGCATTTTTTGGGAGAAAACGTCGGAGGAGCCACGCAACTGCTTGAACATTTTTTGCAGCAGTTTTACAGAATCAAGCTTCATGCCGCTTTGCATCTGCTGAATTTTATCGGAAAGGTCGCCGAGATTGCGGATTGCCTGGCGTTTGATTTGCTGCGGTTTGGCGTCTTTCGGTGCCTGATCCAGCTTGCTTAGGGCATCGGCCAGTTCAGGTTCGCCCAACTGTTTTACCGCCATTTTAACCGGATCGGCGGCCTCTTTGATATCCACTTGAGTTTTCTGGAGCTGTTCGGCATGTTGTTGCTGCTGCCGCTCCTTCTTCAAGAGCCCGAGGAGGTCTTTCTGAGGCATAAACAGGATCAGGGCCAGGGCTATCAGCCATGTGTTTACGGCGTAAATCCAGCACTGCGATGGCCGGATTGGAAAATGTCCCTGAAGATTCACCTGCTCGGCTTTGTGCCGTGCTTCTCTCCGGGCGGCATCGGCGAAAAGGTCCTCGGAATCGGCCAGGGCCAAAGTCGTGCTGAAACGCTCGTGCAGTCTCAGCCGTTCATCAAGCAGCAGTGAGACCTGCATACGGCTGGGCTGCTTCAGAAGCCAGAGAAGGAAAATCATGGCAATCGCAGCAACCGAAAAGTACAGAATCGCTCTTGAATTGACAGAATCGGTGATTCCCAGAGCCAGCAGGCGGTCGATCAGAACGGCCAGCATCACGATAATCCCGACGGCGGTCAGCACCCGCCCGGCATGCTTGAGGAGTAGGTTGATACTGCATCGAAACCGAACGCTGCGAAGCTTTTTTTCTATTGTTTCGAGCATATAGAAATCCTTTCCCGACGGGGCCTGTTATTTAGTTTCTACGGCTGGTATAGCACCCGGGTTCGCTCGGAAAACCGCTACTACTTAAATATAGACGCAAATTGCTAAGGAAAGTTACTGTTTATTTTCATAATTTACTGAAAATTTTCTCTTATCGGCGCTCTTTAAGTCTAATATTTGCCTATTATAACGTCCATCGGCAATCCTACAAGACGATTTCTTAAGCCTTTATAAGGATCTGTCATTCCCGCGAAGTACGTGTTTAGCCGGCCTCTGGTATTTGCGACCATCCCCAAGCGCCATAAG
>DQCG01000508.1:0-3114 GCA_003533825.1 Phycisphaerales bacterium | reverse complement strand
CGCTTGAGGCTGCCACCCCTTTTCAATCAATTCTATTGGGTGGCAGCCTCATCCCAATTGTCGCATATTGGAATGGGGATGGCTTTTCCCCGGCTAAACACGTATCCCACGAGAGCAAATGCAGAGATGACACCGCGAATAGGTCAGTTTGACTGAATTATCTTGCCACTATGAAAGTCACATCCCAATTGGGTGATTCTTCTTTTGTTCCCCGCGGCCGTCTTTCTTTGCCGCCGTCGTCGCTCATGTCCTCACCAATGCTGTAAACGACAAAACCAGGCTCCAGTTTCTTGTATCGCAGCTCATTGCCGTCGAACGGATCGGTGGGGACGGCGTCAAGGTAAGCTGGAACAATGTCCGCCAGTGTATCCGGAAGCTTCCCGGCAGCAAGGCGATATCGCTCGATTGCAAGGGCAGTCCGGGCAGTGCGCCACTGAGCAATGTTTCTTAAATCCATGATAGTAATCCTCGATAGAGCAGGCATAAGTGAATGCAGTAATATATGGATTTTTGACGTTGACTGGAGTTTGGCGTTGATGGCACGAACCGCATCCTGCCGCTTGTGGAGAGGTAGTTGGATACTTTGTATGTATTCATCCATGATGTCGAAGTAAATAATCGCATCGGCATCAACCAGACCTGCGGCCTTGAATAATTCAAGGACAGGGCGAAAGGGGATACCGTTGATAAGATCCGGATTAACAGACTCCGGCGCCCTGAAAAAAGCTAATCCCATACAGCGTTCACCGACAAACGCACAGGATATGTCGGAATTACGTTCTGCATTTTGAACGCATTCGATAAACTCAACCAGTTGCTCATCATCGGGAACAACCCGGTTAACACAGTATTCTATAGTCGTTACGGCAAAGCTTTGGCAGGCGATACGAACAAGCTGAGGTACTATACACGGTTCATTTGCAAGCGAATGAGCGATTCCAAAGCTCGATATTGCCGAACGTAAGGCCGATTCGCCGTCTCCGTTCTCTGCGTGTAAAACAGCCTCGAGTTTCAGCAAAAAGACACCCCTGCGAATTTCACTCAGGCTGGGTAATTTAGACTCAAACCCGGCACTCAGATCGACTGGATATCGACAGTATTCGATCGCAGCTCCGGCATGGAGCAGCTCAAGGGCCTCGTTATTATCGGCGATGTATTGGGTAATAAGAGACTTCATTTCTTTGTTGAGCGGTTCTGTGCAGGCGGGAAGTTCCGCTCGGCCGACTACCGGCAAAGGTTTGGACTTGTCCTTGTCCCATTTCTTGTAACATGAGAATGCATCAATAATCGTATATGCGGCGTTCTCGACATTTTCGGGTATAGAGTACCACTTATCAAGCTCGGCACAAGTCACCGGATAGCCGGCAGCAGCAATGGCATCAATTCTGGCTTGAAGCTTCGATTTCAGGCTGAGCCTGTAGTACACAAAGAAGCAGAAGCCGGCGACAAGTAATATTATCAGTATGTGAGTAATTCTTAATCTGCGGCGTTTCTTCGGGATTTTTTCATTATTATTCACTGAAAAAGCTCCTATTCGCAGTTTTTAGTATTATTGATTGGCATTCAAGGCTCCCCACGACAAATTATCGCTCGACTGTAAAAGTCACATCCCAATTTGGAGATTCTTTCGTTTTACGCGGCGGTTTTTCTTTGCCGCCGTCGTCGCTCATGTCCTCACCAATGCTGTAAACGACAAAACCAGGCTCCAGTTTCTTGTATCGCAGCTCATTGCCGTCGAACGGATCGGTGGGGACGGCGTCAAGGTAAGCTGGAACAAGGTCCGTCAGTGCATCAGGAAGCTTCCCGGCAGCAAGGCGGTAGCGCTCTATTGAAAGAGCAGTCCGGGCGGTTCGCAAAGAAGCGAACTTTCTTATTTCTATCGTGGTTATGGTCGAAAATGCAGGCACTATTATATGCAGTAATATATGGGCTTGTGAGGTTGATTTTCGTTTTGCTTCAATTGTTTTGGCCGCCCTGTGACGTTTGTGAAGGGGGAGCTGGCCACTCTTTATGTACTCTTCCATAAGATCGAGGTAAATAATTGCATCAGAATCAACCAGACCTAAGGTTTTGTAAAGCTCAAGGATAGGCCGAACGGGGATACCGTTAAATATATCCGGATTAACGGATCCCGGCGCCTTAAAAAAACTGATCCCGTTGCAGCGTTCACCGACGAATGCGCAGGAAATATCGGAAATACGTTCTGCATTGTGAACACATTCGATTAACTCAACCAGTTGCTCATCTTTAAGTTCGATCCGATTAATACAATATTCTATAGTCGTTGCGGCGAGGCTTTGACACGCGACACGAACAAGTTGAGAAACCACAATTGGTTCCTTGGCAAGTGAACGAGCAATTCCGAAGCTTGATTTTGCCGAACGTACTGCTGACTCGCCGTCTCCGTTCTCAGCGTGCAAAATAGCCTCAAGTTTCAGTAAGAAGACAGCTCTACGTATTTCACTCAGGGGGGGCAGCTTGGTCTCAAAACCGGCACTCAGATCGATAGGATAGCGACTGTGCTCTATCGCAGCGCCTTCGTGGAGCAGCTCGAGGGTTTCGTTGTTGTCGGCGATGTATTGGGTAAGAAGAGCCTTCATTTCTTCGTTCATCGGTTCTGTACGAGCCGGAAGTTTCGCTGGACCGACAACCGGCAAAGATTCAGACTTGTCTTTGTCCCATAGCTTGTAGTACGAGATTGCATCTATGATCGTATATGCGGCGTTCTCGGCATTTTCAGGTATCGAGTACCACTTATCCAGTTCGGCGCAAGTCACCGGGTAGCCGGCAGCGGCGATGGCGTCGATTCTGGCCCGAAGCCTCGATTTGAGGCTGAGCCTGTAGCACGCAAAGAAACCGGCTCCGGCGAGAAACAAAATTATCAATACCTGAGAAAATCTTAATTTGCGGCGTTTCTTAGGGATTATTCCGTTATCATTCACTACAAAAACTCCTTTTCACAGTTTTTCCATTCAAGGCTCCCCACGGCAAATTATCGCTCAACTGTGAACGTAATGTCCCAAGTGGGGGATTCTTTTGTTTTTCGAGGCGGTTTTTCTTTGCCGCAGTCATCGCTCAGGTCTTCACCTATGCTGTAAACTACAAAACCGGGCT
>DQCG01000460.1 GCA_003533825.1 Phycisphaerales bacterium | reverse complement strand
AACAGTGATAACGCCGTCTTTGCCGACCCGCTGGAAGGCTTCTGCCATAATCTTGCCGATTTCCACGTCATTATTTGCGGATACCGAAGCAATATTGATGATATCGTTGGCTTTGGTAATGTCGATTGGCTTTACCAATGACTTCAGTTTCGCGGTTACGGCCTCGGCGGCTTTCTGCATGCCGCGGTTCAACGACATCGCATCTGCGCCAGCCGCGAGGTTTTTGTAGGCCTCTCTGAACAGCGCTTCGGTCAAAACCGTGGCGGTTGTTGTGCCATCGCCGGCTATTTTCGAGGTTTTGCTTGCCGCCTCTTTGACCAATTTCGCGCCGAGATTCTCATTTTTATCGAGAAGGTCAATCTCCTCGGCAACGGTTACGCCATCCTTGGTTACTGTTGGGCCGCCCCAGCTCTTATCGATGACGGCGTTTCGGCCTCGCGGGCCCAACGTTGGTTTGACGGCTGCTGCGAGCTTTTCCACGCCGGCCAAAAGCCCAGCTCGCGCTTCAGTTTCAAATGCCAATTCTTTAACTGCCATAATTACTTGCCTCCATTAATTGTCTGAATGGTAAAAGATTCAATAGTTAATCCTTTGTTACTTCGTTACTTATGTTGCTTTAGTATCCTGTTTTTTTGGCTACAAACTTCATCTGCCGATACAATTCATACATATTGTGCAAATAATATACCAGTTATGCGCAGTGATTATGCTATTTTGACCTTTTGCATTATAAATGCTTCGCACATAGATATTTATGTTACAAGAAAAAGACGATTTCTCCCCTTTTAGCCATATCTCATTCGGCTATAATATGCCATTTTAGCATTGATGCCGTCCTGCTCACGCCAAGTTGACAGGATATTTTCAAATTGACTATTTTCATTTTGCTATTGCCTATTGATTCGGAAGGGCATTTTGAATCTGATAAAATATTTTGAAATTGAGATTAATTTATGTTATTATAAGACTTAAAGCTTGCAGGAGAATTATCAGTGAAGTGTATAACGGAAAATCCCGATTCAATATCTTGCGGCTTACACAAAGTCCAGATTTCAAACTCTATTATATGAAAGGGGAAAACAAAATGTTTCACAAATCGACTAAACAAATTTTTCTTGGTATTTTCATCACATTGTTAATAACAGTACCCGTCTATGCTGTGAAAGAGTTCAAAATCTCGAACTACGGCGGCGGACACCAAATCTGGTTCGAAGCCGAGGATTACGATGAACGCAATCCCGATACCGACCAGTATTTCCCCGTTGTTGACGAGGCCGGTGCGTTCGGCCGGGCAATTACACGGGCAGGCGGCGCCGGCGGCATGATTAGCTGGACTTTCAATATAGGTGCAGCCGGCGGCAAGGCGGGTACATGGTATTTCTGGGGACGAATAATAAATCCGTCCAATCAGTCGGACTTTATGATCGTCCAGGGAAATCCCGGCGATCCGGAGATTCCCACTGAGCCGCCCTTTCCCGGATCCAGTTCAGCGCCCGGATTCACCGACGAACACCGGATTTTCGAAGAAGATACAGGGCCTCCTTGGACATGGGGTTTGACAAATCACGAGGAAGCTCATACCAAACAACTTCAGGACAACGAGAACACAATGTATATCCTTCACAGGCAAGGTAATGATACGATGTTCTGGGATGTCTTCATGTGGACGGACGATGCCGGCTATATCCCCACCGATGAGGACTACGAAAATGCCATACCGGGCGGCGGTTACGGGTGGGCTTTAAAGCCCGATCCGGCTGACGACGCTTTCTATTCGGACACATGGGTGTCTCTTAGCTGGCGACCCGGGGATTTTGCCATCTCGCACGATGTGTATTTCGGCGAGAATTTAGACGACGTCAACGACGGCACTGCCGATGCATTTCGTGGTAATCAGGCCATGGCGTTTCTTATTGCCGGCTTCCCGGGAAATCCTTATCCGGACGGCCTGGTTCCGGGCACAACTTACTATTGGAGAATCGATGAAGTCAACGATGCCAACCCAGACAGCCCGTGGAAAGGTCCCGTCTGGAGCTTCCGGATTCCGCCCAAGACTGCATATTCTCCCAACCCGGCTGATGGTTCCGAGAATATCCGCATGGATGTGAAACTTAGCTGGATGGAGGGTTTCGGCGCAAAAATGCACTATGTGTACCTCGGTGAAGATTTTGACGAAGTCAACAATGCTACAGTGGGTATTCCTCATGGCTCAACAACATATAATCCCGGCCCACTTAAATTGGCAAAGACTTACTACTGGCGCATCGATGAGTTCGATGTCACCGGTACACATAAAGGTGACGTCTGGAGCTTTACTACCGAGGGCGCTGTCAGCGGCCCGAATCCGGCTGATGGAACTGTGAATGTAAGTCCTACACAGATTCTTACCTGGGATGCCGGAGCGGTTGCTACCTCGCACGAGGTATACTTCGGCACTGACGCCGATGCCGTAAAGAATGCAACGAAAAGCTCACCTGAGTATAAGGGGCCAAAAGCTCTCGGTGAAGAAAGCTATGATCCCGGCAAGTTTTTGTTGGGAACGATGTACTACTGGCGAATCGATGAAGTCAACGGCGTCAATCCCGATAGTCCATGGGCGGGCAACGTCTGGAGCTTTACGACCGGTGATTTCTTTGTAATAGATAATTTCGAAGATTACGATGCCGGCGATAATCAGATTTGGTACTCCTGGCACGACGGGCTTGGCTATGGTGTGTCGGGCATCGATCCTTACTTTGCCGGCAACGGCACCGGAGCGGCAGTCGGCGACGAAACCACCGCTTCTTATACAGAGGAAACAATAGTCCACGGCGGCAACCAGTCAATGCCGGTTGCATATGATAACAACAAACAGGGCTATTCGAAGTATTCGGAAGTAGAGAAGACATTGACCGCTACTCGCGACTGGACCAAAGATAACGTCGCGGAATTATCCATCTGGTTCCGTGGTAATCCGGCATCAGTCGGCAGCTTCGTCGAAGGCCCGGTCGGCACCTATACGATAACTGCAACAGGCGAAGATATCTGGAACGATGCAGACCAGTTCCACTACGCTTTCAAGACACTCACCGGCGTCGGCACGATCGTAGCAAGGGTCGAGAGCGTCGAGCAGACCGACGACTGGGCCAAAGCCGGTATAATGATCCGCGAGACGCTCGATGCCGGCTCGAAGTTCGCCGCGGTTTACATTACACCGACAAACGCTGACGGCACGCCAACACAAGGTTGCAGGTTCCAGGCCCGGACGGACACCGACATTGACGCTACGAGCGACACTTCGGTAGCAACCGCCGAGCAAATGGCACTCACCGCACCGTACTGGGTAAAATTAGATCGCGATTTCGCCGGCAACTATAGAGGCTACTATTCGGTCAATGGATCCGCATGGCAGCCCATGTCATGGAATCCGCTGAACATCTCGATGAGTTCGAATGTCAACGTCGGCCTGGCACTGACCAGCCACAATAACAATGCCACGGGCAAGGCCGTATTCTCCAACGTCACGATTACCGGCACGGTTGGTGCGCTATGGGCGAACCAGGATATCGGTATCGAAAGCAACGCCGCCGAGCCGTTGTATGTGGCCGTTTCCAACATTGCCGGAGCGCCGGCGGTAGTGGTCCACGATAATCCGGCCGCGGCACAGATCGACACCTGGACAGAGTGGGTAATCCCGCTACAGGCATTTGCCGACCAGGGCATAGTTCTGACGGATATTGACAGTATCGCAATCGGCCTTGGCACCCAGGGCAATATGACGACGCCCGGCGGCTCGGGCAAGATGTTCATCGATGACATCAGGCTCTACCGGCAGAGAACCGCTCCTTAAGAGGAAATGAGAGTTTTGTATTGATAATATACACGATTTCATAGGGAGTTTTCTTAACGTAAGAATGGTTAATGTGGTACATATAGGGTATAAAGAAATTATGGGATATGGACTTTTGTGTTTCAATTACCACAACTCTTCGATTTTAATGAAGAGTACTCGAAAAACGATGTACATTGATTACGTACTAAACACTTGATTCGCAGTTATTGTCTTTTCTTTCAGCGAATCATAGATTTCCTTACAAAGGAGGTGGTATCGCATATCATTAAAATGTCGTGGTCGGATATAGAATACCCGCGAGCGATTTAGGACTAACAATCTTTATTATTTTAGACTAAAGTAATTTTTGAAGGAGGATTACTATGTACAGGTATTTGGTTTTTTTATCTTTTATTGTCTTATTTTTGGCACTGGCCGGCACAAATGCGGCTTCCGGAGCGATTGTATGGGAGGGTAGTAACATCGGCGGCGGTGATGATGCCGAAGAACATCTCGACGAAGGGGACATTGATACCGGCAGTTCTGACCTGGAGATGCCCTATGAAGATAGCGGTACCCCCCCCAGCGACCTCCAATTGATAGGTATTAGATTTCAGAATGTCGAGATTCCCGCCGGTGTGACAATAGAGAGCGCTTATATTCAATTCACCGCAGATGACGAGAAATTAGCCGGAAATACTGTTAATCTTGCTATCTGGGGGTGGAAAGAACCGAATCCCGGTAGCTTCGGGGGTGTCGATTACATGATTTCATCAGCCCCCAGAACCTCGTCGGTTGCAAAGTGGAGCAATATACCGGACTGGTCCAGCGGCCAGACCAATCCCGCATCGAGAACCCCGGATATCTCCAATGTCATCGAGGAGTTAGTAAACCAGGACGGCTGGGTAATCGGTAATTCACTTGCATTAATTATCGGGGATGATCCTGACAATCCCTCCAGCAGCATTCGAAGCGCTGTGGATGGGAGTCCGTCGATATATGTCGAATATTCGAGTAAAAAAGCGTTCAAGCCCGATCCACCCAGCAGCTCTCTCTATAGTGATACATGGGGAACTCTTAGCTGGCTGGCGGGAGAGACCGCCGTCTCGCACGATGTCTATGTCGGTCAAAATTTTGACGATGTCAGCAACGGCACCGGCGATACTTTCTGGGGCAATCAGCCGTCCACAATGTTAATTGTAGGCTTCCCCGGATCTCCTTTCCCGGATGGTCTTGTTCCGAGCAACACCTACTATTGGCGCGTCGATGAAGTCGAGGCCGACGGCGTAACGATACATAAGGGCAATGTCTGGAGCTTTGCAGTTCCGCCCAGAACTTCTTTTAATCCTGATCCGGCGGATGGTACCGAATTTGTAGATCCGAACTCGGTGCTTAGCTGGACAGCAGGATTCGGCGCCAAATTACACAACGTATATTTCGGCGACAATTTCAACGATGTGAACGATGCCGTCGGAAGCGCTCCGTATGGGCCGACAACTTTTAATCCCGGCACGCTCGAAATGGAGAAGGTTTATTACTGGCGCGTTGATGAGTTTGATATTGTAAACACATATAAAGGCGAAGTCTGGAGTTTCTCAACCCCGGGCGCCGCCGCGAGCCTAAAGCCGGTTAACGGCGCTGCCGGCGTGAAGATGACGACCACTCTTAACTGGACGCCCGGAGACAGTGCTACTTCTCATGATGTATACTTCGGTATGGATAAAGATACAGTACGCAACGCCATAACAAGCTCGCCGGAGTACAAGGGCAACAAACCGCTGGGCTCCGAGAGCCTTGATCCCGGCAAGCTCGACTGGAATACGAATTACTACTGGCGTGTCGACGGGATTAATAATCTCAATTCCAACAGCCCATGGACAGGTAATGTCTGGAGCTTCACGACAGCCGATTTCATTTTAATCGATGATTTTGAGGATTACGATGCAAGCGATAACCAGATATGGTACTCATGGCATGATGGATTGGGCTATGGGATTCCTGGTTCCCCGCCATACTTCGCGGGCAACGGCACCGGAGCCGCCGTAGGCGACGAAACTACTAATTCTTATTGCGAAGAATACATAGTCCATGGCGGCAACAAATCAATGCCAGTGCTCTACGACAACAATAAGCAGGGCTTCTCGATGTATTCGGAAGTAGAGTTCGCTTTGAGCGACGCACGTGACTGGACCGAAGGAGGTGTTAGCGATCTATCGCTTTGGTTCCGCGGGCTTACGTCCAATGCCGCCGAGCCGTTATATGTAGCAGCAGCAAACAGCACAGGAACTCCCGTAGTGATAACCCACGATGATCCGTCGGCGGCTCAGACCACCACCTGGACCGAGTGGGTAATCCCGCTACAGGCCTTTGCCGACCAGGGCATAAATCTGACCGACGTCGACAGGATTATCATCGGCCTTGGAACCAGAGGCAATCTGACGGTACCGGGCGGAGCAGGTAAGATGTACTTCGACGACATCCGGCTCACTCTGCCGAGTGCTGTTGCTGAAGAGTAAAAGCCGCCGGCAGCTTTCGCAGCGGCAAGCCCGGATTCGAGAAAGCAGCAGCGGCAATTACTTCAGGATTAACATTAGTTCGGGGCCTGTATCGAACGGTTCGGTATAGGCCTCTTTTCTTTGACAATTGACTATTATAGCCGGGCATACTATCGCCGGGCGAATGATAATCAGCCGCAAAATATCCCGGAGAACCCGGAAAATATAATATTCTCATTCCTGATTCTCACTGTCATTGACGCGAAAAGCCTGCCCTGAGCGAAGCCGAATGGGCGGGAATCCGGCTTTTATTCCGTTACGAATAAAGTGGCTCTTGATTCCTTTAATTCACCCAGTGAAAAGGAAAAATAAGTAAGGCGTACCCCGATTTTGCCCCAGGCTTAGGGGGTCCGGGGCTGCCGCTTGTCCTGTTTCTGCTTTGCGGCTTTCGCTTGTTTGGCAACCTTCTGCCGATTCTCTTTGGCCTTGTCCTTCTTGCCTTTTTTGTCGCCCATGGGTGACTCCTTTCTAAAAATAGGTAAGACTAAGGTCAGTCAACCTATTCATGGTCACAGAAAAGGGTTGACTGTCCCCTGATAAAAACATGTTTCCATTCACCTGACAAGGATACACAAAGTCCTCGCCAATGGCAACCTTTTCGTTAGTGCTATCCTATGCGAGATATGAAAGGACTTCAACGAGAGGGAGAAATAAGTAAGGTGTCCCCCGAATTAGGACCCCAATCATTATTTATATTTTAAGGGCTGGCCCCTACGCCTCTCCCCAGAACTGGCGTATTGATACATGAGTTAACTCATATGGAGTTGAATACATGGGATTACGGACGCGGGATTAGCGGTGTTGAAATGTGCTCAAAGAACAAATTTGCTATTGGGAATGCAGACTCGTGGACGGCCTATGCGATGCGAGCTTTTAGGTGATATCGTTCACGCTTTTGGCTCAAGAAATACTTGATTATTTGTAGAAAGATTTATAAACTATATTTTAAGATTGTTAGTCTTGTAGATTGCAGGGAGATCATGCAATGAAGAAAATAGTATTACAGTGTTTATTAAAGCTATTGTGTAGTTTTTGTTTGTTGTTTTTATCTGGATGCAAGGAGAAAAAGATAGTGGAAAACGATGAACCTACTCCGACCGATAGCATTTCCGTACTATTAGATGTGACAGTCATTAATAGCAAGGAAGTGATTGTCGAAGCTACTTTCTGCAACAAATTAGACGTGACGGTAGGAGTACTAAAGAGGGAAATTCTATATAACAAATGGATGAATTGGGGAGCCTTTAGTGTTATGCGAGGTAATAAAGAGATTAAATACATTGGACTTAGATTATATAAAATTAACGAACATGAACATAAGGAGAATTTATATAATTTAATCCCCGGCGGATCATACACTGCACGCATAAAGCTTCACAACGAATATGATCTTTCTCGTTCAGGCACTTACACTGTCACTTATAGAGGCTACTGGAGGCTGCCAGATGAAGAAGGCAATGATGACCTGTTTTATGTCCGTTCTAATACTGTTGAATTTAAACTGAAGAAAGGTATTCAGTACTATCTAGTCCGAGAACAAGCGTAC
>DQCG01000139.1 GCA_003533825.1 Phycisphaerales bacterium | reverse complement strand
TACATCAGCCCGAACTCATCGCAAAAAACGTACGTCCGCCTCGGCTACGCATCCACCATCGCCCTGCTGATAATCGGGGTACTTGTCGGCCTTCGTATGCAGTCTATCGACCATGTTACCAAGTGGATTGCCGCGGCCCTCTATGGCGGCTACGTCATCCCAAATCTGCTCAAATGGCATTGGTGGCGGTTCAACGGGTACGGCTATTTCGCGGGAATGATTGCCGGAGTCGCCGGCGGCCTGCTCTTCTCGAAAATCGTCCCTGTTCTCGTCGAACAACTGCCTCCCGCTTTCGGCCTGTTGCCGCCTGCACTACTAAGCTTTCCGTTTATCATCGTCGTAAGCGCCCTGGCCTCTATTATCGTCTGCCTCAAAACACCCCCGGAAAAGGATGAAGTTCTTGAAAGTTTCTATCGCACCGTCCGGCCCTGGGGATTCTGGAAGCCCGTCTACCGGAGCCTGCTGGAAAAATATCCGAACCTCAAGGCCAACACAAACTTCCGGCGGGACGCATTTAACGTCGCAGTCGGAATCGTGTGGCAGCTTACCCTCAACATAATTCCCATTTGCATCATCATCGGGCAGTACCGGACGATGTGGATTTCCATCGTCGTCCTCGCCGTAACTTCGGTCATTATGAAATTCACCTGGTACGACAAGCTCGGCCCCGGCGAGATGTATATGACCGAAGACGAATAGAAATATCCGCCTTGTTTAAACCGGATGCCCGGAAGAATGCATAATATTGAATGAAAGGTTACGGAACATGAAATATCTTCCTGTAAGAGCTCATTGCTTCGTCATGGTTTGTCTTTTACCTCTGATGTTTTTCACCAACGCTCTGTATGCCGGCGATACGTCAACATGGTATAGATTTGAACCGCAGAACAGTACATCTCCCGGCGAGATAGGTATGCAGGACTGGCTGGAAAAGCCCGCCGGAAAGCACGGCCGGATTGTGCGGAAGTCCGACAAGCTCTACTACAATGGCGAGCCAATCAAGCTCTGGGGTCTCAATAATACCTATTCTGCGTGCTCGCCGAACAAAGAGCTTGCCGAACAACGCGCGGCATTTTACGCCAAATACGGCATCAACTCGGTCCGGCTGCACAAATACGCCGACGGCACAGGATGGGCCGGAATCCAGTCAAAAGACAGTTTCGTCGAGTTCGAGCCTGAGGCGCTCGAGCGAATGGATTACTACGTCGCCAGGCTCAAGGAGCATGGGATATACGTGAAGCTTTCGTCGACTTTCGGCGTCAAGCTCGGGCAGGCCGACAGGAAATACGTCCCCTATATGGACGAGTTCGGGCAAATGCGAGGTAACCGGCTCAGCACCGGGCACGGCAGCATCTTCCTGTCGCGCGAGTTGCAGGACCTGCAGATCCGCCAGGTCGTCAATATCCTCCAGCACAAAAATCCTCACACGGGATTAACCTATGCGGATGACCCGGCCATTGTTGTTGTCGAGCTGTTCAACGAAGACAGTGCATTGTGGCACGGCCTGCTTCAAAGACTCCGGAGCGTCCCGACTCTTCGCAAACGGGCCGCTGAGCGATTCAGCGACTGGCTCAAGGAAAAATACGGCGGTCATCAGGCTCTGGTTAAAGCCTGGGGCAAAGCTGCAATTGATTCGTTCAAAAACGAAGGTTTCACAGGCGAGAACCTGGACAAACGCAACATCGCCCCGGCGGGAAATCCGTGGTTCTATGACCCGGCCCAACTGGTAGGTTCCCAGGCACACAAGCATAAGCGCTTGTTTGACACGATGCTTTTTCTCTACGAAATTCAAAACGATTTCTACGACCGTTATGTCAAGGCCATTCGCGACGCCGACTATGAGGGCGAGATTCTCGGTTCCAACTGGCAGGCGGGCCGGGCGTTCAGTCACTATTACAATCTGCACTCGGATTATCGCGTGGGGCTGATAGACCGGCACGACTATTTCGGCGGCGGCAGGCACGGTCTCAAACCGGGGAAGTTCAACAACGCATCGATGCTGCGCACCGCCGGCTCCGGCATGCTTAGTGCCGGCATGCAGCAGGTCTCTGACCGGCCTTTCATGCTCTCGGAATGGATTCACGTCGCGCCGAACGAGTGGGGCGCCGAAGGACCGGCGATTATCGGCGCTTACGGCATGGGCCTGAACGGATGGGATGTCTCATATATGTTCCAGAACTCCGACAGCGGCGGCTTCAGTGGCAGGCTTGGCGGTCATCCGTGGGATGTTACGGCACCGCAGGTATTGGGCTTGTTCCCCGCTGTGGCTCGCCAGGTGCTTCGAGGCGATGTGGCCGAATCAAACACATCGGCAAAGCGCTTTGTTCACATTCCTTCACTGCATGAGGGCAAGCTTGGTTTCGAAGATACGACCACGCAGCAGCACGATATAAAGACATTCGATAGCGATAAGGTGCCGGCCGGGGCGCTCTCGGTCGCTAAATGCGTCGTCGAGTTTACCGACAGGTATCTGGATACGCCGAGCTTTGATTTAGAACCTTATAAGGAGCGAGATTCCCTGCTCTCGTCTACGAAACAGCTTCGCTGGTACCAGGGGCGGACAGAATTCGACGGTTATTTCACCATCAACACCGATGCGACAAAGGCGGTGGTCGGTTTTGCACAGGGCCGTGAATGCAATCTCGATAGCATTACCATCCGCCCGAAATGTCGCTTTGGAGCAATCTATGTGACTGCAATCGAAAGGGAGAAGGATATCAAATCATCGCGGAAACTGCTGATTGTAGCTATCGCCCGTGCACGCAATACCGGTCAGAAGCTCAATGCCGCAGAAGACGAGATTCTCGAAGCCGGCACAGGCCCGGTCTTGATGGAGCCGGTTACGGCGGAAATTTCGATACGAAAGTCCGGTAATCCTAAAGTTATCCTGCTGGACCATGATGGTTTGCCGTCCGGCCGGACCATGCCTGTGACCGGCGGCACTTTCACTATCGATGGAATCCGGGACAAAACGCCGTATTACCTTGTGCAGTATTGATTGAATAACTTCCTAATATGATCTCGCAGTTTGAATAGACTGTTGTTGGTTTGTATTTTCGACGATTATCCGAACGAAACATGATCTTTGATAAGATTAAGTTGACACAAAACAAGACCATGTCTTTCGGATAGCGAGAAAGACTCTCTGATATTACTGTAGAACAAGGGCTTGAAAGGGCTGTTAATACCAGACTTAACAGCCCAGCCCTATCAAACTTGTGTTCTGCTATTTTTTTTACAGTGCTCTGCGCCTGCGCAGCCAGCCAACGATGCTTATGCCAATGCC
>DQCG01000202.1 GCA_003533825.1 Phycisphaerales bacterium | reverse complement strand
TCCTGCCAGGAACCGTCCGAATCATTTTGCAGACTGTCGTCGGTAACGTCCACGATAACATAGAGATTCTCCGCATCATACAATGCCATCCAGGTGCCGGAGCCGTTGGCCGGATCTTCCAGAGGAACGAAAGACTGCGTTGATGCACCAGCCCAGATTTCATCGACCTGCCCATCAAGCACAGGTGGCTGCGCGGCAAAGCTGATTTCCATATCGACCTCCTGCGCCGCCACCGGGCCGATCAAGCCCAGAACCATAAAAGCAGAAACTAAATAAAACAATTTTCTAAGCATGATAATCCTCCTTCAAAAAAAGAGTTAATAAAAAACGCATTACAATATGTCTTGCCTTCACTACATTTGAATGCCTGCCCGGGGCATTTCTTTCTCTATAATCTTATGCAACCTCCTTCCTTATTAATGTTCAATGTGGACAATTAATCAAAAAGTGAAGAATTCGATTTCACCACAAAAATATCTCCTGCCAAATGACTGAAAATCATCAAAGAGCAACAATTATATTTATACCAGATTTGCCACCCTTACGTCAAGAAAAATTATCTTAAGCTTAGAACCCAAATATGAGGATTTTTTGATTGACAATCACATAGCAATGAAATACAAAAGCCCGGCCCGAATAATCTTTCTATTAGGAGGTATATGTAATGAAGCAGTTGGTATTTCACAAGACAGCCGGATTTCTTTTGCTTATGGTTGTGGTTACACTCTCGGCCCACGTATGGGCAGGGACGGGCCGGAGAGGAATTCCCGGAGACTGGCAGGTCACGATGGATTTCAACGGCCGCAAAATCGAGTCGATTCTGTCTTTTTCCACGGACAAGCAGGGCAAGCTCACAGGCCAGTGGATCAGTTCCTGGGTTGGTGAGCTTACAGACATCAAATACGAAGGATCAGAACTCAGTTTCGTACAGGTAAATCGATTCGGGGACAACGAATTCCGCAGCACTTTTACCGGGACAATAGAACGAGGGAAACTCTCCGGAACCGTATCGAGTGACAGGGGGCAGTCCAAAGTCGAAGGCAAACGCCTCAGGCGGATGCCGATGGCGGCGGGAACATGGCAACTCAAGTACAAAATAGGCGATAGGGAGGTTGGCTCGACGCTCGTGATCAAGGCCGACAATAACAATAAGCTAAGTGCGGACTGGCAAAGCCAATGGGGCGAGCATCAGATCAATGACGTGACATTCAAGGCCGGCAAGCTAACATTCAAGAGAACGAGCAAATTTCAGGACCGGCAGTTTGAATCGAGCTTCGAGGCAGCGGTCAAGGGACATAAGCTGTCGGGCACGATGAAGTCCGATCGCGGCGATATCGCTGTAGAGGGCCGGCGAGACGGCGCCGCCTTAATCGGCAAGTGGGATCTCGAACTAACATCTGACCGCGGCACCCGCAAACAAATACTGCAGGTCAACCCGGATTTGAGCGGGCTGTACGGCTCGAGCGCCATCAAGAAAATCGACTTTGAAGGCAAGCAGGTGAGCTTCAAGATAGTACGCATGTTCCGCGATCAGGAATCCGAGATTACTTTCAATGGCACATTGGACGGCAGAAAACTAACCGGCGAGCGGGTCACTTCAAGAGGCAGTCAAACGGTAACAGGCCGAAAGAGAAGCCGCACACCGGCAAAGCAAAAGACCACCCGGATTAAGAAGGCTACGCGCAAGCCGGATGTTATTTATGTCCCGACACCACCGGAAGTGGTGGAAAAGATGCTCGAGCTGGCCGAAGTCAAAAAGGAAGATTTGGTTTATGACCTCGGCTGCGGCGACGGCCGGATCGTAGTGACGGCGGCAAAAAAATACGGATGCAGGGGCGTAGGCTACGACATTAATCCGAAGCGCATCAGAGAGTCGCTCGAAAACGTGAAAAAGAATAACGTCGGAAACCTGGTGCGAATCGAGCAGGAGGATATTTTTACGCTGGATATCAGCGAGGCAAACGTAATTACGCTCTATCTGCTGCCGAGCCTGAATGTGAAGCTGATACCGCAACTGGAGAAGCTCAAACCCGGCTCGCGGATTGTCTCACACGACTTCGACATGAAAGGAGTAACGCCGGATAAGGTCGTCAAGATTAATTCCGACAAACAGTACAGCAATCACACTATATATCTCTGGACAACTCCGTTGAAGAAAGAAGATGTGAGCGGCGAATAGGCAAGACCCGGGCAAAAAATCCCAACCAGAGGAAAGTCATGGAACGACATTGTTTTCTTCAATGTCACTATCGAGTGAAAAGGAGAAATCATCATGATGGTACGAGTACCTTTTGGTCTGATCCTAACTTTGATAATATGCTGGAATTCATTGGGATTTGCCCGGCAGGCCAGCGATATTCGCGAGTTGAAGCTTCGTGACTGGCAGCCCCGCTCGATGCTCAAGACCACCCATAGCGAGGTCGATAAACCGGCGTACCCGGTGATAGACGTCCACAATCACCTTGGCGGGGGTAAGGACCGGCTCACGCCCGAGCGAGTGAAACACTATCTTGCCGAGATGGATGCAGCCGGTGTTCGC
>DQCG01000326.1:2129-5647 GCA_003533825.1 Phycisphaerales bacterium | reverse complement strand
TGCCGTATGTGCCAACGATAGCATAATCCCCGCTCATGGCTATCGCACTGCCGAAGTGGTCATTACGTGCCCCGTCCGAGGCGGTTAGCTTGACATTTGTACAGACCACCCGACTTTTTCGGCCAGTGGAGGCTGTGTCAGAGTTTCTGTAACCGATGAAATCGATTCCCCAAATGTTTCCTGTGACGAAGCTATTACCGCCTGACCGTCCTGTTTGTACGTTGTTGAACTCGGGACCATATCCGCGATTCAGATCAAAATCGTATCCCGCCTTGTCCGGAGTGATAGTATAAACCGTATCGGATCGGAGACCTATGAAGGCGTAGATGCCTTTGTCATTGGTAATTGTCGTACGTGCAGCACCTGCTCCACTCTGTGCCTCGACTGTGATATCTTTGAAAGGTCTGCCGTCCGAATCAACTATCCGGCCACTAATGATTTCACCCCTACTCTCGGTGAAGATATTGTAAACGCATTGAGTGATAGCATCGAACGGAACCATATCAGGGTAGGCAATATCGGGCAGGCTGTACCAGCAGTCCTCCTGGCCTTCCCAGCCCATATTCATGTGGTGATAGAGTATCGACAGGTTATACCCGTATCCGTCACATATAGCGGCATGTCCATACCAGGGGTAGTCGCTGTTGCGAAATCCCATAATTACAGGAATGCCCGCATCGAGGTTGGGATTAAACAGCGAGAGGAAATACTTTCGGGTTATATGGCCTCCCTCGTTTTCCGCCCATACGGCGTTTTTGTATTGGAAGGTTTCGAGTAAAGCTTTCACGGCATTATCCAGAGAAGCGCCCGATCCATCACGCCCGAATTCCGTATCAACAGCGATTGCAGCATCATAGCAAATTATACCAATGGCCCGGCGCTGCTGGTCCGTTGTCAAGTCGTTGGGGACTGCGACCATATCATCCCAGTTGTACGCCCCGCCCGGGCCATCGCCGCGGTGCAACGAACATTCCGTCTTCTGCTCCTCGATGAAAATCGTGAACTCTTTAGGCTCGACCGGTTCCTCTGGATACCGTTGACTTCTCATAAACTGGGCCACCGCTACGGCAACGCAGCCAACGGGATAGTTGTCTACGTGTCCTTCAACAAAAGTTGCTCGATTGTTTACAAGCCGCGGCGTGCAGTAGTTGTAGCAGGCGCGCGGTTGATCATTGCTGTCATAATAGTTACTTTGGCCCCATTGACTCTGCGCCAGCGGAGGCACACGAATATCAGACAAATTATCATCGAGAATCGGAGCTATAGCCATCGGTTCGAATCCAGCGTCTGACACCTCAGCAAGACCGATCAAGTAATTCCATTTCTTCTGAGTTTCAGTAACCGTTGCCTGTGGGATTATTGCCATTGGAACAAAGGTGTTCCGAACCGCAGCGATTCGTCCTTTGAGGTCTTTAGTCACCAGCGATTTTAACGGACTCGCGGGCACAGGATCATAAGTGCCGTCGCCGGAAAAAGCAATAATCGGCTCAACCAAATCATCCGCCGAGACAACCACAAATCCGGATGGCCGCAAATTAACAACGTAATAAACCGCCTCACCATTGTCATCTACGAAGGTCTCAACTCGCATAATCTGCCTGCTGAGATCAGATCCGAGCGGCTTAGGATTTACTTTAAGCCAGCCTGTCACGACCATTTCCGCGTCATAGGCCGTCGTAGGAAAAGCTGATGAACTGCTGCACAATTGCAGCACAACCAAAATAGCTGCCACTGAAATACTCACACGTTTCATTTGTTCCGCTCCAAAAAAATTTATTGATATTTAAAGCCTACCTGTTGCGCGGCCGAACCGGCAATACGTGAACGGCAAAAAAACAAATAAAAAAGAACTTCTCACTTCTTATCTCCATACAACTTGATGTGAAAAAAAACAAAAATAACAAAACACAATTTTAAGCCGGCATGCCGATTTAAAACTGCATAAGATATTTTCGTGCCTTCCTGTTACGGTATTATATTATAATCTTCTTCGAATTGCAATAATCTGATGAATTTTTTCGAGCTATTTTGGGACCTAAAGCCATAAAAACACGAAAACCGTTCACTTTTACCTTGACATTGCTCTTACTACAGAGTTTCCGAGACTTGTTCTGCTGACTTGAGCTTTCATTACCCGCGGCTTCCTGCTTCCATGCCAAACGCAGTTTTTATCGCGACACCGGGCTTTATTCCTAATCGGACATTCAACTTGCCCCGGCTATTTTGTGAGCAACTCTACCATCAGGTTCCAGAAGCGCTGCTCATCAATGCTCATAAGTATGTGGGCCTTTTGAGTACCGGCGGGCCCCTTCCTGCGATAACTGAGGCTTCGGCCGTAATCCAGGTCGTAATCCGAATTGACATCGATCCATCGCGTTTCTTCGTCGACAATCAACGCCGGATCAATAACAACCGCCGCGGCAATTGTATCCCAGACCAATCGAGTATAGTTGGGATCCTTCTCGAATTCCGGCCCGTACTTCTTTTTAAACATCTTAGCAATTGGCGTGTCCACGGCCGTTATGCGCTCAAAGATTTTCTTGTTGAAACGATATTTCTCACAGACATCCAATCCCACAATGAGTTGATCGGCAAAGGGTGCCCGAACGGACATTTTGGCCGCCTCCGGATCAAACCACCAGTTGAATTCGGCCGCCGGCGTTGTATTGCCCGGAACATCAAACGCCCCGCCCATGTACACAATCCTTTTTATCAGCGGAACAATTTCCGGAGCTAATCTTATAGCGATTGCAAGGTTCGTACACGGCCCTATCGGTATAACGGTAACCTGGCCCGGGTTGGCCTTGACAGCATCAATCAGAAAGTTCACCGCGTGTTTTTTTACAGGCTTTATTGTTGGCTCGCTTCGGTATTCTTTGCGGTACACTTCGAGATACGATGCCGGTTCAATCCTTGCAAAGCAGCCGATAAAGCCCGAGCGATAGCCAAACATTTTCCGCTCGGTTTGAATTGTTTCATAACGGGCTGCCCGCAACGGATAACGTGTCCCCATAGCCACTGGAATGTCCATACGATTAAGCACTTCAAGCTGGCGAAGAGCGTATGCCGTCCCCTCTGCAAGCCACGTATTCCCGGGAACTATCGTCACGCCGAGCAATTCTATATCCGGATGGTTTGCGAGCATCATCATTGCCACGCCGTCGTCGTACAATACAACCATATCGGTATCGAGAATGACCTTTTCTTTGGCTCCGGCGACAGAAACCAGAACCACAAGCAGCAGTGTTGCTCTAACAAGCCCGACAAGAGATTGTTTCATGGTAAACATGGCCTTATCCCTTTTTATCATCGACCACCGGCAAAGCCAGTGTATGTGTTTAGCCGGCCTATAGTGTTCGCGACCATCCCCAAGCTGCGATTGAGGCTGCCATCCCTTTTTCATCAATTCTATTGGGTGGCAGCCTCATCACAATTGTTGTTTATTGGGATGGGGATGGCTTTGCCCTGGCTAAACACGTACAAGCCGGTGGATTATTATCTATTTAGCCGTCACCTTT
>DQCG01000326.1:0-2080 GCA_003533825.1 Phycisphaerales bacterium | reverse complement strand
CTTTCCTCGCCAATACTGTGCCGATGCCTCCTGAGGCCTGTTGGAACGCCCGACGCCGATATTCTCCGGATAGGTCAGCGAGGCCTCGAAGTCACGCAGCGCCCCGGCGAAGTCCTCGTCTTCAAAACGGATCCGGCCCCGTTCTACATGAGCCTTATGGAAGAGGTTCCACGTAATCGTCTGGCCTTCCCAGTTGACAAAGTAAGGCGTGGATTCGAGCAGATCGATAGTATCGGTATATTGATGCTCGTCAAGATACATCTGGGCGAGCATGATGATGATATCGGCCCTGCGGATTTTCTCATACGGCGTCGATTCGAGAGTCTTGATCGCATCGGGCCGTCTCTTGGCCGCTAAGAGAATATCAGCCAGGTCCCGGTACAGGGTCTGGTCCTTCGGCCTGGCGGCAATAGCTCTTCGGTAGAGTCTCTCGGCTTTCGGCAGGTCTTCTTCCGCCGCCCAGGCATAAAGGCCGAGATTTCGAAATGCAACGCTCAAAGACGAATCCAGTTCGACCGCCTTGGTCCAGTGCCGGAGCGCTTCATCCTGCCGATCCAGGTGGCTGTAAAGATTTCCAAGATGCAGATGCGCGTGCGCATCGTCCGGATTGTTCTTTACAGCGTATTCAAAGACGGCGACTTCTTCCGGACGGGATGGAAAGACATAATCCCGGTGCATACGGGCCGCACTATCGAGATACGCCTCGGCCCCGGCCCAGTCCTTCTGCTGCGATGCGAGATAGGCCAGATAATACACCGACAGCGGACTTCGCTGATCTTCCGGTACCGCCTCGACGCAGGCCGCCTTCAGCAGCTCTTCGGCCTCATTCGCCATAGCCATATCCGCAAAGACAAGGCCGGCCTCGAGCATTTCAAATTCATCCTCTCCGACAAAAGCCCACGCCTCCCGCACGAACCGATTCATCCGGTTTTTGTTTTGAAGCGCGATAATCATCCTCGGAACCAGAGCCGTCGGATTCTCGACGACCCTCTCTTCAGCCTGCTTGTATGCCGCTTTTTTCCTTCCGGCGGCATACAAAGCCAGTAGCAGATGGTCCTGCGCCTTGTAATCTTTCGGATTGAGCTGGACTGCCTTTTTCAGAACCTCCACGGCGTCGGTATACTCGCCCAGCCATATATGAGCACGACCGGCCAGATCGCATCCGAGAGAATCTGTACCGAGACATCGCATCGCCCTGTAAGCACAGCGCAGAGCGTCGGCATCGTTACCCAACCTCAACTGGCTAACACCCAGGAAATACCAGGACAAACCATCGGTATCATCTCTTTTCACGGCGGTTCTCAACCGGCCGGCGGCTTTTTCGCACAACCCGGCCTCAATATCCAGTACCGCCAGAGCACGCAGAGCTGGTGAATAGTGCTCATCTTCGGCCAGTGCCTTCTCATAGTACTCGCGGGCCCTCCTGCGATTCGTCGCCAGGTCGAATTTTCGACCCTTGAGGAATTTCTCTTCAAGAGTAAGCTTTCCATCGGGCTTGCTCATAAGGTCGGAAGGTTTGGGTTCGGGAGTTTCGGGAATCGGCAAGGGAGTGACGAACGAGGCAATGACCTGACGCTTGCCGGTCCTTATCGTTACCTCAACCGGCGACTGCCCGGCGGCAGAAAGCGTCACCGTCTTCGGATTCTCAGGACCCAGGTCTATGGTTTTTCTAAGCAGTCGCCGGCCGTCGCGAGTAATCAGGCAGGTCGATCCGGGGAAAGGACTTGTTGCGATGATACTCAGCCGGAGAGTGTCGTTCTCGCGGGCGGTCTGGATGGCGATGTCTTTCGTTGCGAACTCGAAGCCGTCGCCGAGCCCGTGCACCGGATACCAGTATTCCTGCCACGAGAGCTCCTGCCTCGGCAATAACATGCCGTAATCGGATTGTGTCGGAAGCGGCCCGCTCTGGACTTCGATATAAGGGCCTTCATCATCGGTCAGATTCTGCTGGCTGACAATGCCGAAATCCCATGTCCCCCACGTCCAGGCTTTCTTCCCGCTCAGTTCGTGGTGGTCCGCTATCTGCACGATCCCACGATCGGCGTCGACCTCGTATGCCCCGAAAAAATCAAATGCGCAA
>DQCG01000199.1:2677-3170 GCA_003533825.1 Phycisphaerales bacterium | reverse complement strand
CGGACTCATACAGAACCTTTCCTTCTCTCAATGCCCTACCGACTACATGATGACTCGAATCTTTCCAATCAGCCAATTCGCTTTCTGAGTAAACGAGAATATCCTTCGGTATACGGAATTCCGAGAGGCACCGCCAAATGCGGGCTGCTTCCTGCCGTCGACTTCGATTTGGGCCAAACGGCTCGCGTTCCACGACTAAAAGGTCAATATCCGAATCTTGATTCGCCTGGCCGCTTGCCCGGGAGCCGAAGAGAAGGATTCTCTGGGGGTGGACCTCGCGGACAATCCGTTGAGTCATTCTATCAATAAGATTATCGGAGGTTTTAATCACAACTACACCGCATAAGATCAAAGGAATTCACATTTACTTATCGTCAATTATAACAGATTTCCTTTTTTTCAGTATTGAAAAGTTGGTTATTGAAGGAAATTTTGTTTTTGTGTAAAATTGTTGTGACTAATCGTGAAGTTATTGCCTCTTATGGATAGGGCG
>DQCG01000199.1:1745-2588 GCA_003533825.1 Phycisphaerales bacterium | reverse complement strand
TGGGAGCAACAGACTTGCTATGAACAGGCGGCTGCGAAATGCTTTGAAAGGACTCAACGCCCCGGACGATGATCGCCGTCGAAGGGCGATGGAGCCTTTTGTAAGAGAAACGTTTCAAATGTTTATCAGGTACCTGTACCGTTATTTGGGTAATGAGGTTGAATGTGAGGACGTGCTCGAAGATGTTTACGGAGATATATGGGAAAAACCGGATCGCCTGCGGGATGTGGAAAGCGAACGGCAACTGCTGCGGACGGTGTATCTGTATTATATGCGTAAACGCCTTAGAGAAGTCTATAGAAGAATGAACCGGCATTTGTACTTATCTCAGAATGATTTGACGAACCTGACCGCTCCGGAGCTTGGGACCCTCGATACGATGTCGCAAAGCGAGCTTAAGCATGCCCTCGGCCAGGCGCTGGGAAGACTCAAGGCGCGCGAGCGGCGGGCAATCGAGCTGTGGCTGGAAGGCATGTCGGTAAGGGCGATTGCCAATGAGCTCAAGACCACGGTCGGGGCGGTGAAAATGCTGAAGTTCAGAACTATTTTGAAACTTAAAAAAATGATGAGTGAATATTGCCGTGAAGAGTGACGGCAGAACTTATAAAGGAGCGAGACAATGGCTGATACGAACCGGAAAATTCAAGAATTGCTGAGCGATTACGCGGGAGCGCTGCGTGACGGTTGTCTGCCGGTTTTTCTCAAATCCCTGACTCGTCAGGAGGGTAAGACAATGACTTGTTCCGATGATTTCTGGGAAGCCGCGGAAGTCGTGCGGGTCCTGAACGGCGTCGGATTTGCGGATAAAGCCGCAACCGCGGACGTGGGGCTGTTTGCATCCCG
>DQCG01000199.1:0-1643 GCA_003533825.1 Phycisphaerales bacterium | reverse complement strand
CGCAAGGCTGAGAAACCGATATGATTCTGGATTGTTACCAGTGTTCATCATGTTATTTCGAGGATAAGGAACGCTCTTCACGGATCGATCCCGATACGATATCATCGACGCAGCCCAGAATGGCCTTCAGAAACGTCATGCTGATATTTGTCTGCGTCGAATTATACGATGACAAGCAGGAGTTGAAACAAGCGGCGGATGAATTCGAGCTGCTTTCCGGCCTGATCGGCAAACGGCCGATCGTACTGTGTCCGAACGTGCACCTGTCAATCGACAAGGCGCCCGAGAAGCAGGCGGTCTGGATAATCGGCGAGCTTGAAAGGATGCTGGTTGACAGGGGCTACGATGTGCACTGCTTGTCGTTCGGCTACCACAAAAAATACGGAATGGAATGTGACGGCAACGTCGGCAGCGTCGTGGGCCGGCGTTTCTACGGCTCCGAGACGAAACAGTTTCTCCGGTTGCTGACCCGGCTTGGGATTTGTCCGCCTGATTCTCTGCCGGAACAGTTGCCGCCATGGGCGAAACTGCTGACCGAGCGCAGGCTGAAAGTACTTGGCAGCCGAAGCCAGACTTACAGGATTGCCAAGCAGATGCTCGGCGAGCAGCTCGACGCGACCGGCCACAGCGAGCTTTGGACGTGCATGCTGTTCGAGGGGGAAAGGCAGCCTGTGGACGATTATCTCAGCGCGTTGTACGAAATTATCGAAGATTACGGTGACGTCAGAATTCACCGCGCGATGAACCTGAGCGTGCCGGGCTTTTCGAACGCGGCACGTTTTTTGTTTCGCAAATATCCTGAAGCAATCGAATCCGGCCGGCTTCGGATTTACAACAGCCAGGTCTCCGACATCGAGTTCCTGCTGACCAGAAGCGCCGTTCTTCTGGCATTTCCGCAAATACCGAGAAAGGCCGGCTCGCATGCGGGAGAAATATCGTTTGGAATTTATTGCAAGGATGATGACTTTTCGAAGAATTTGATTCAGTGGTACCGTACTTTTCTCGTGGATGCGAGATTTGGATGGATTCGTACGGAGTCCGAGCTGGACACGACGATTAACGAGCTTGAGGAGGAGACGTTCCAGGACAAACCCGGGGACAAATCCAGACGCGAGTGATAGCGCCTGGGATGCCGTAAAGATAAGTTCGAGAATCGCCGTGCCGGCCCGTTCAGACCATCGGTCGTACCGATAGTATATAGAGCGTCAAATAGGGTTAAGAACTGTGGGAATGGTCTTGTCTGTGGCTGTTGTTTTTGCCTACGTGGTACTGCTTACGTTCGTGGCTGTGCGAGCGAGGGCCGCCCGTGAATTCGAAGAGTTCTCGCTGGCCAGACGTGCCCTTCCACTTGCGCTCGTATTTGGCAGTCTCGCTGCGACTTATGTCGGGCCCGCGTTTTCAATTGGTTTTGTTGGGCGGGGCTTTAATAGCGGCTTGCTTTTTCTCGGCATAGGATTGGCATATTCAATCCAGAACATTTTAGTCGGCTTGTTTGTTGCACCGCGTCTTAGACACCTCAAGGGATGTCACACGTTAGGGGATGCCATAGGCCAGAAATATGACCAGAAGTGCCAGATTCTTGCCGGCATTATTTCCGTCGGCTTATGTGCCGGATTCGCTGCCGTGATGGCCAAGGCCGGCGG
>DQCG01000583.1:7071-7308 GCA_003533825.1 Phycisphaerales bacterium | reverse complement strand
GACCCCTCGAACGGGTCTTACCTCGCCAACGGAGAATGGCGGGAAATTGTAATGCAGGGTGAAATTCTGAGCGTACTCCTCCAACAAGCCGTCAATGATCTGTGCATCCCTGATCGTACCGAGCGTTACACTTACGAGCGATTGTGTTTCCCCACGTGTAAATAATGCCGAACCGTGAGTTCTGGGCAGGATACCAACTTCACATGCAATGGAACGTATGTCATTATAGCCTCTGCC
>DQCG01000583.1:0-6968 GCA_003533825.1 Phycisphaerales bacterium | reverse complement strand
CTTAACCTGCTCGAATAATTCCTTCACGGCGTCATTCCGCTGCTGCTTGTCCGGTATTTGTTTGAGTTCGTAAAGCTGGTCCGATATTTGCAAAGTAATTTTCGCTTCGAGCTGCTCGTCGTTTTCCACGAGCGGGATTTCCTTCTCTACTCCCACCTTCTCGCGGAGCTCTTCAATCATTTCGCAGACCTCGCGGACGCTTTTCTGGGCGGTTGCGACCGCTTCGGCTATTACGTCTTCCGACAATTCTTTTGCCCCAACCTCAATCATGTTAATGGCTTCTTTGCGGCCGCCAAGAAGCAGGCTCAGGTCGCCCTCTGCAACCTGTTTATGAGTGGGATTGACTACAAATTCCCCGTTTACCCTGCCCAGCCTGCACGCGCCGGTGGGCCCCATAAACGGTATCTTGCTTATTGTAAGCGCGGTACTGGCCCCTATCATGGCCAGAATATCCGGGTCGTTTTCAAGGTCCGCACTTAACACGTTCGCTATAATCTGTACTTCCTGGAAGTAACCCTCGGGAAACAACGGACGAATGGGCCTGTCGATTTGTCTTGCCGTAAGGGTTTCCTTCGTGCTCGGTCTTCCCTCGCGTTTAATAAAACCGCCCGGAAACTTGCCGGCTGCACTTTGTTTTTCTCGATATTCCACACTGAGCGGGAAAAAATCGATGTCATCAAATCTGGGCGGAGCCGTTACCGCGGAAACAAGAACAACGGTGTCCCCATATTGTACCACAACGGCTCCATCTGCCTGTCTGGCGATTTTGCCGGTTTCGATGGATAAGGTTCTGCCCCCAATTTCTCTTTCAACTCTACAAAAATCAATCATATATTACCTCTTTGGTAGGTCATACAATAAAAATAATCTCAGCTTACACTGCTCTGTGCGGGGCAAGTGATTCGTACTCTTATGCTCTTGTTATTTACGCAAACCAAGGCGTGAAATAATTTCCTGGTAGCGTTTGACGTCTTTTTTGCTCACATACTTGAGCAGTGCTGATCTGGTACCGACCATTTTCAGCAAACCACGTCTGGATGCATGGTCTTTACGGTGGGTTTTGAGATGCTCGGTAAGGTCATTAATCCTTCTCGTCAATATCGCAACCTGCACTTCGGGTGAGCCTGTATCGCTCTCGTGAGTCTCAAAATCATCTATAATCTTATCTTTTTCCTGCTTCGTCAGCATCTTTTATATAAATCCTTTCTAACATACTTCTTAAACTACATATAATCCGGAGCGGAGATTCTAATTAAATATTTCAGTTTTTGCAAGCCTTTTTCCTTCGTTTTTAAAAAAGATTTGTCATGGCTGATATAGAATCGGCTTTCTCAGGTGCCATCCTGTCGATTAAAACAAGCCATTACCGTGCTTTTCGGCAATCGCCTGCTGTTATGTGGGTGTTTGATGGCTGAGACACTTAACTGTGATTTTCAGCCGTTTTTCGTTCGAGGAATGCCTCCAGGATTTCTGCCGCGGCGACGGCGTCAATACGTTTTTTTATTTTCCCTCTCGTAAAATCCGCCGGAGCAAGTTTCTCTTCGGCACCGAAACTGCTCAGCCGTTCATCCTGAAGATGAACGGGAACGGAGATATGGTTTTTCAACTGTTCGGCGAACTTCCGGACGAGTTTGGTTTGGGAGCTTTCCGAGCCGGTCATATTCAGAGGCAGCCCCAGCACGACGGCACCGGCATTTTCGGCCTCGATTATCTCTGCTATCTTTTTCAGCAGTTCTTTCTGGCCATGGAGTACAGACAGAGGCGAAGCAATGGTCTCGGCGGCATCGCAAATCGCCAATCCCGTACGTTTGGTTCCGTAGTCTATTGCCAGGTATCTCATCTCGTTCAGCGTCCTGTGTTTGGCGTTCAGCGTGCTCAATGAATAAAACGCAGTCCTATGGACTCCTTACGGAGAACGCAGCAATCGTCACGTTGTATGCGATTATAAAAACTTTTCGCCGGCGTGCTGCCTTATCAATTCGAGCAGGTCTTTCAGCCTGTGGGCCTGGTCAATGTGGCAAATAAGAGTGGCATCGGGGCTGTGAGCAACTACCATATTCTCCAGGCCAATGGCTGCGATCAGATGGCCTTTGTCTTCAGTTACTATAATGCTGTTTTTGCAGTCAAGCAGTTCGCTCTGGCCTGCTACAACGATGTTTTTATCCTTGTCGGAATTGATGACATCGGCAAGTGCGGCGAAGGAGCCCATATCGAGCCAGCGAACATCCAGCTTTATGGCGTTCACTTTGTCAGCCTTCTCCATCACGGCGAAGTCAATGCTGATTATTGGCAGCTTTACGAACCAATCCTGGAGCGTTTGCTGCTGGATCGGGCTGTCCCAGGCAGCCCGGATTCTGGCCAAAGGCTCGGTAGCTTCCGGCAGGTACTTCGACAAATTGGCCAATATTGTTTTGGCCTTCCAGACGAACATGCCGGAATTCCACAGGTATTGACCGGCTTCGAGATACTTTTTTGCAGTTTTTTCGTCAGGTTTCTCTCTAAATGCATCTACAGAGTAAATCTTGTTTTTGCAATCCAGACATGTGCGGCTCTTACCGCACTTTATGTAACCGAGTAATGTACTGGCAAAAGTGGGCTGGATTCCGAAAGTAATCATATCATCCGGATTATTGTTGATAAAGGTCAGGGCGTCTTTGAGGGCCTGTTGCAGCAGCTCGGCTGGCGCGATGATCTGGTCGGCGGTGAGAACGGCGATGGTGGCTTCGGGATCATATTTGGTCAGGACGGTTGAGACCAGCCCAATCGCGCCGGCGGTATCGCGCACTGCCGGCTCGGCTATTACATTATTAACAGGCAATTCGGATAAGTCTTCGCGGACTACATCTGCATATTCCGTATTCGTAAGCACAATAATGTTTCTTATGTCGAATATGGGTCTTAGACGTTCGAAGCAGCGGCGAAGAAGCGTCTGACCGTCGAGGAGTCTTAAGACCTGTTTTGGCCTTTTTTGCCGGCTGAGAGGCCACAACCTCTTACCTGTCCCCCCTGCCATTATCACTGCGTAATCCATTTTAACCTCTTATATTTTTCAATCTCCGATTCAATGTCATTAAACAAGAAAATCTTCGCTTATTTCAGTTTTCGATTGAATCTTCTGTGCGAAGTCTTCGTAACCTTCCTTGCCCATAAGGGCAAACGTAGCCTCTTTGCCTAATTCGACGGCAGGCTGGTCATACGGATTGATATCTAATAGAGCGCCGATGAAGGACGTCGTGACTTCATACAGACAAATGAACTGCCCAACGGCGTAAGCATTAATCTTGTCGAAGATAACGGTCAGATTGGGCCGCTTGCTCTCCACGAGGGCATATTCTGTTGCTTTCTTTTCGTTGTTGAACAATGAGCTCATTTTCTTGCCGGCGAGAAAACCAAGTTCCGGCGCGCAATCCGGCGCCGGGCCTATCTTGATATCCCTGCCAAAATTGTTGACCTTCAGGAAAGTAAACAGTTTATCATTGGGGCCTTCGCGATACAATTGCACCTGGCTGTGCTGGTCTGTAGTCCCGAGTGCCTTAACCGGTGTCGGGCCTACCCAGACTTCACGTTTATTCAAATTAAATCTTTTGCCGAGACTCTCCGCCCATAATTGCCTGTACCAGTCGGCCATATCCTTGAGAGCATAGCTGTACGGCATCATTACCGAAATTGGCTTTCCGTGTGTATAAAAGTGGTAGTTTATAGCAGCGTTAATCGCGGCTGGATTTTTCCAGAAGTTTGTACTGCTGACTTTTTTGTCCATATCTCTCGCGCCGGCCAGGAGCTGGCTTATATTGATGTCGCACATTGCCGCACTAAACAGGCCGACCGCGCTAAGGACACTGAACCTGCCGCCAACGCTGTCCGGTACTTCAAGCGTTTTAAGCTTGTCTTTGTCGGCTATTGTGCGCAGAGTTCCGGACTTTGCATCGGTGGTCGCCACGACCTGCTTTCGATAAGCGGCCTTGCCGAGTGCATTAATGAGCATTTCTCGGACGATCATGAACTGTGCCGCGGTTTCGGATGTTCGCCCGGACTTGCTTATTACGTTGAAGACAGTTCTTTTAAGGTGTGGTTTTATGTGATCGAGAAGCGATCCGAATTGAGCCGGATCGACGTTATCCATTACGAAAAGCTCCGGTCTGCCGGATTTCTTGTCCCTGGGATCGGGCAAAAAGGGGCGTAATGCCGTATTCAAAGCGATATTCCCTAAAGCCGAGCCGCCTATACCTAAGATTACGAGATAGTCACATTCTTTTCGTAAAGTTTTCACAACTGCATTTACACGCCTTGAAATGCGTTTGTTGTAGGGCAGGTCTCTGAACGGAGTCTCGCCGGCTTTTCGCTGTTTGTTTATCTTTGAAATCAACGGTTTAATTTTCTTTTCAAGCAATTTTAGCTGATTCGGCGTAATTCCATCTTTTACGCCGATTACAGCGGATGTAACATTCTTGTAGTCAATTATTATTTGCGATCTTGCCACTCGTTTTTCCCTTCTCAAATATTTCTATACTTTCTGCAAGACTTCCGATTAGTTCCTGCTTTTTTCTATTGCCGCCGGGGCTCCGAAGAATTTCTTCAGGTGTTCGGCGTTGAATTTGAGCTTGCGGTCGTAGGTGTATATGCCGTTAACTTCCTGCTCGACGTCGGTAAGCTGTGTGTAGCAATATCCGGCGATATTGGGATGATCGGTCAGAATCAGCGTTAATTCCCCTATCAAGTCTTCGACCTGCTCGGCGGTCTTTCCGTATCCCCATCGATTCCTGCCGGAGCCGGCCGGTTCCTGACTCGTGTATTCCGTGGTCCAGAAAGTCCCGCCGTATTCGTCCACCGAGTAAGGCTGGCCTTCGTATGGCGCGGAAATCTCCGGGAAACGCACGAAGACGTCTTTGCCGCCGGGTGCGACCGAAGCGTAACGTTCGCGGAATGTCTCGGGATTCTGGTCGTAATCGTGCACGGTGAAAATATCAGTCTCGACGTGAACATATCCACTGCAATCGTTGATCGGGCGCGTCGGATCCAGTGCGCGAGTCAAATCGACGGTCTCTTTAACAGCCCGGCGGTGAATCTCGAAGCGGGCGTTTGCAGCTCCGCGCGTTTCATTGAAGGGCGTCCATGCGACGATTGAAGGATGGTTCAAATCCCGCATGACGACTTCCCGCCATTCACGCTGATGGTTGTGCACGCCCTGCGGATCGGCGAACGAGTGCGAGCCGCCCCAGTCGGAGAACTCGCCCCAGGTTATATATCCAAGCCGGTCCGCCCAGTAATGGAAGCGCTCCTCGAAGACTTTCTGATGAAGGCGGGCGCCGTTGAAACCGACGGCCAGCGACATCTCGATATCGGCTTTAAGTGCCGCATCGCTCGATGCGGTCCAGATGCCGTCGGGATAAAATCCCTGGTCAAGGACATGCCGCAGGAAAATCGGCTTGTTATTGAGAAAGAATTTATTCTCTTCGATATGGAATTTGCGAAGTCCGGCGTAACTCTTAACCTTGTCTACGACACGGCCGTCCTGAATAAGCTCGAATTTGAGATTATAAAGATAAGGTGCATCCGGGCTCCACGGCCGAGGTTGTGATACCCTGAGCGCCCTGGCGATTCCACTGACGGCGGCCGAGCGGATGGAGGAGAGCTTTCTATCTTTGGTGTTAAGAAGAGTGGCCTGAAACTCCATTCCACGACGGTAGTTGTTGATAACCGGAGTCAGTACAAAGCGGCGATTGTCAAGGTCGGGTACAATGCGAACCGATTCTATGAAACTCTGCGGCCGGGCTTCCAGCCAGACGGTTTGCCAGATGCCTGTCGTGCGCGTGTACATAACACCACGCGATTCGAGTTTCCTGCTTTGCTTGCCGGAGGGCTGGACATCGCCGCGAACGTCGTCAAGCGCGCAGACTACCAGGTCATTCTCGCCGTCCCGCAATGCGGCGGTAATTTCGAAGCTGAAAGACGAAGAGCCGCCGTAATGTCGGCCGACGGCGGTTCCGTTGACCCAGGCGCGGCAATCATAATCGACGGCGCCAAAATTCAGGAATATACGCATACCTTCCCAGTTCTCCGGGACGGTAAATTTGCGGTGATACCAAACCGCCGGAATGAAAGCGGTGTATTTGATGCCCGACAGTTTGCTCTCCGGGCAGAAAGGAACGATGATCTTCTTGTCCAGTCCTGATGGATCCTTATTCCAGCCTTCGTCATAACCTTTGACGTCGAAGTCAAAGGCAAAGTTCCATTCGCCGTTCAGATTCAGCCATGCTTCTCGCTGAAATTGCGGCCGGGGATATTCCGGGCGGGGAATGGAACTGCCCGCATCGGCGGCTGTGACGAACAGCACTAAGAACAAAACCAAACGATAGTAACCACGCAAATTTTCCATTATACAAGTTTCCTTCATGAGTTTTTCTTTGATCGAATATTAAAGATTACTGCAGGATATTATCACTTCGCGTCGAAATAATCAATAAGGACGTATACATCGTTATTGAGATTCTTCATATCTTCGAGCAGCTTGACGTAAGGTATGTACTTGTAGTCGATGATTCCCTTGTTCGAATCGCGGTTGGATGGGTCAGTGCTCAGATCTTCAGGGTTGTTGTCTCGGTACTTGAACCAGTGCCAGCCCACGCAGGATTTGGATTCCAGCAGGCCGAGTGTGAAGTGCTGATAGAAGCGTGCTCGGTCCTTCTGTGTCGGAACCAGCCCGCCGGCGCCGGAATTGTTCGGCAGGCCCGAATCGTGCCCTTTAGCATAAAATTCCGTAATCATAAAAGGCCTGCCGGATTCCCTGCTCCACATCGCCATTCTTTCGGGATCAGGGCCCCATGCACCGTAGTAATTCACCGCTATCACATCCAGATACCTGCCGGCTATTTTCTTGGGATAAAAAAAGCCGGTTGCTTCAGCCTTCCTGTCCGCCCTGCCGCCATATCTGCCGGTTGCGATTTTCCTTAAGCCCGGCAGGAAATCCT
>DQCG01000031.1 GCA_003533825.1 Phycisphaerales bacterium | reverse complement strand
CGCAGGTATTCGGGATTTAAGTGTTTGATATAAGTGCTTGCCTTAATAAAGGTTCCGCGCGACTTGCTCATTTTCTCGCCGTTGACGGTCAGGAATCCGTGGATGAACAGCTTCTCGGCGGTTTTGATGCCGGAACCGATTAGCATTGCGGGCCAGAAAAGCGCGTGAAAGTACATAATGTCCTTGCCGATGAAATGATACAATTCGTACTCGCCATCGTTGGACTTCTCAGAACCGGTGCCGGGCCAGAGAGTATCGAAATCCAGATTGTTCCTGTCGCAGTAGTTTTTGGCCGAGGCCATGTACCCGATGGGTGCATCAAGCCAGACGTAGAAGAATTTGTTTTCTTCACCCGGTATTTTGAATCCGAAATACGGCCCGTCGCGGGATATATCCCAGTCTTTCAGGCCCGCTTTGAACCATTCATCGAGCTTGTTCGCTACCGATTTTTGCGTGTGTCCTCCGTCAATAAGGTCCCTGAGCGGCTGCTCGTAATCTGAAAGTTTGAAGAAATAATGCTTGGAGGTTTTCAGGACCGGCCTGGTCCGGCAGGTTGAACAGTAGGGATTGATGAGGTCGGAAGGTTGATATGTGCTGCTGCAAACCTCACAGGAATCACCGTATTGGTCCTCGGCCTTACACTTCGGGCAGGTGCCCCGGACAAATCTGTCAGGCAGTGACATTTTGCAGTTTTCGCAGTAGGTCTGCTCCACTTCCCGGGTAACGATTGAGCCGGCCTTATTAAGACGGTTAAAGATAAGCTCGCTGAAATATTTATTTTCAGGTGAGTGGGTCGAGTAAAAATTATCGTATTCGATATAAAAATCATCAAAATCTTTTTTGTGCTCTTTGTGCATTCGCTCGATTAGCTGTTCGGGGCTTATGCCGGCCGCACGTGCACTTATCATAATAGGGGTGCCGTGAGTGTCATCGGCCCAAAAGTAGAAACATTCGTTGCCGCACATCTTCTGGAAGCGCACCCAGATATCTGTCTGGAGATATTCCACTAAATGCCCTAAATGTATCGGGCCGTTTGCATAAGGCAAAGCTGAGGTTACAATGATCTTGCGAGGCATTTTTCTTCCTTGAGGATTATCGCTCCTTTTTCTTCCGCTTGTTTTGCTTGTTGTTTTTCGGAGTCTTCTCCTGCTCTGCCTTTGTCGATGCCGAGGCGGGAATTATCTCAATATTTTCGACAGGCACGGCGATTCTCTCTCCACTTTCGTACTCGACCATAACAAGTTGCGTCAATATCTGGGTATCCACGACTTTGCCCTGGCCGTGCTTGGTTTTCACCCTGGTATTCTTTTTCGGCAGTTTCTTCTTAAGGTCCGTATAGGTTTGGTCCTCATACCGAAGACAGCATTTCAATCTGCCGCAATAGCCGGAGATTTTTGCCGGATCTAGAGTGGCCTTTTGCATTTTGGCCATTCGCATATTGACCGGCTTGAGATGTTTGAGAAATCGCTGGCAGCAGCATTGCTGTCCGCAGCTTTCCACATCGCCGAGGAGTTTGGCCTCGTCACGCGAGCCGATCTGGCGCATTTCGATTCTCGTCTGATATTCCTGTGCAATTCTCTTGACCAGGTCGCGAAAATCCACCCTTCCGTCGGACATAAAGTAGAAGATGATGCGTTCACCGCCGAAGACGTGTTCCGCATCGACTATTTTCATCGGCAGGTCCATTTCCTTAACGAAGCGTTTGCAATATTCCATCTCTTCTCTTGCGATTTTGCGCAGGTGCCGCTCTTCGCTTATATCCGCGGCGGTTGCGTAACGAATGAATTTGCCCGCCGTGCCCTGTGAGAAATCGACGTCGTCATTATTGAAATACTCTTTTATTTGCTCATGGCTTAGCCTGAATTGGCCGCTTTTATAGGAGCTGAACCGGCCTACGAGGTAGCCAAGTTCAAGGCCCCTGTTGGTTTTTATCACGACACGAGTGTGTACTTTGAGTATGCTGGTCTCGTGATGCTCGAATAGGCCGAGTGTGCTCATCCGCCCGTATCGAACCAAGATATATTTCTTATGCTTTGTTTGTTTTGTTCTTGTGTCCAAATTTCTTGCCATCCGAACTACCTAAATTCATATTAATTATACGTCTAAGCCCGGATTGTATCAGAATCTGCGAGATTTAACAATAGGTGTTCGAAAATAAGCTTTTCATTGACGCTGGACTCGATCCAGCGCATTGCGCGATAGCAGTCGGAGATTTTTCCAGCCGTACCTTCGGCGTCGAAACGGGCAGCCAGCTTCTCTATCTGCTCTTTTTGGTCGAAATTAACAGCTTCTTTCGTCCGCTTTACGTTCAGATTCATCGCATCGTGCAAAGCGGATATGATTATCCCGACAAGAATCTTCATAGCTCTTCGATTGATGTCGGTCTTGCTGGTGGCTTTGTCGAGATTTGTCCAGACGGCGGCGATTTTCTTGCTTTCTGCGAGAAGCTCCTGGGCCAGGTCCAGAGTTTCGTACAGTTCATAGCTGACTATGGAATCTATCAACTCTTTTTTGGCTTTGTAAAGATTTGCATCGGCCAGCTCAAGTTGCGCCCACTGGCATGCTTCGCCCACACTGCCCTGTGCCAGGCGTGCGAAGTATCGGGCCGGTTCTTCTCTAAGGCCCTTTTCTTTTAATTTTTCGATTATCCTGCTTTCGTCTATCGGGCCGAACCGGATTGTCTGGCACCTCGATTTGGTCGTAGGCAACAGCTTTTCCAGGCGAGTGCACAGCAGCACGATACAGCAATATTCGGGCGGCTCTTCGAGGACCTTCAACAGGCAGTTCTGTGAGGCGGAGTTGAGCTTCTCAGCTTCGCTGACGACGAAGACCTTTCTTTGCGATAGAGTCGGCTTTCTCGATACTTTCGCGATCAGGAATTCTCGAATTACATCTATCGGCAAGTCGACGGGCGGAGGTTTGCCTTTGCCGAATTCGGTGAATTCCCGCAATTCTTTATAGATGTGAGCAAAGTCCGGATTTGAGCCGGCTTCGAATAGTCGGCAGGACCGGCACGAGCCGCAACTGTCGGCAAAGTTGTCTTTTACGGCAGGGCTTTCGCAAAGAAGCAGTCTGGCCCATTCGCGGGCGGTTTTGAATTTGCCAATTCCTTCAGGCCCGGCGAAGATATACGCATGTGCCCACCTGCCGGATGCGAAGGCCCGCTGCAGAATGTCGATTGCTTTGTCCTGGCAGAAAATCTCTTCGAATGACATTTATGTAAAACTCGCTTCCGAGATAAGTTCCAATATTTTCTTGTGAACTGTTTCGACCCCGGCGGCAGCGTCGACTACCAGCACGTTTTTCTGCTCCTCGGCCAGTTGCAGAAATCCCTCGCGGACTTTCTGATGGTAGCCGTCTCCCTTGGCCTCCATTCTGTCCAACTGACGTTTCAGACGCCCCGCAGCCGTCTTGAGGTCCACATCGAGAATAATGGTCAGGTCCGGCCAGACTCTTTCGAGGCAGTCCGTTGCTATTCCGATGACCTTATCAGCCCCGAAGCCGCCTGCGAAGCCCTGGTAGGCACAGGTGCTGGAGAGCCATCTGTCCAGTATGACGCAATGATTCTCGTTTAATGCCGGGGCGATTTTTTCCGCCCAGAGCTGCGCTCTTGCTGCCATGTACAATAATAGTTCTGTTCTCGTATCCATCGCAAGATGTTCGGGATTCAGCAGGATTTCTCTTATTTTCTCGCCGATGGCAGTATCGCCGGGATCGCGAAAACGGCTTGTCGGCACATCCTCACCTTCCAGCCACTTAACCAAAAGCTCTGCCTGCGTACTCTTACCACAGCCGTCCGGGCCGTCGAGAACTATCAATTTGCCTTGTAATCTATCTTTCAAAAGTATTTCACCTAAAGTAACTCAAACTGACAGTTTTTGAGTCGATTGCTACAGCAAATCGTTCAATGATAATAACATAACACAATCTGTCATTCCCACGAAAGCGGGAATCCACTAAAACTGTTACGTTCATGGATCCCTGCTTTCGCAGGGATGACAACACTAATCGGTCAGTCTGAGTAAAGCAAAACTATAATAGTAGACAAAATATCATACCCGG
>DQCG01000083.1:10247-13776 GCA_003533825.1 Phycisphaerales bacterium | reverse complement strand
GCGAGCGCCCCTACTGGTACGGCTACGTTAAGGACGTAAAAGCCGAGGACGTGGACTTCGACGAGTTTTTGATGGACCAGCCGAAGCGTTCTTTCGATCCGGTTTTGTACTCGGGCTGGTACGGCTATCGTGACTTCTCCGACGGGCCCGTGCCGGGGCTGGCCAGTCATTTCATCGACCTGGTTCACTATATCACCGGGGCAAAGTTCCCGACGAGCAGTGTTTGTATGGGCGGGACGTTTACGTGGAAGGATGAGCACAATTTCACATGCCCGGACCACGTGCAGGCTTTATGGACATATCCGGAAGGTTTCATGGTGAGCTACTCGACGAACTTCGGCAACGGCAGCGGCAACAGTTTAAAGATATTCGGCGACGCCGGCGTTATCGATATGGTCAACTGGAACGCGCCGATTTTGACCGCCGAGGGGGCTAACAGCAAGAAAAAAGGGCCGATACGCGGCAGGAAACCCGTCGAAGAAGTCCAGCGGCCGGACCACTTCCTCGACTGGCTCCAGTGCCTGCGGACCCGCAAGACGCCCAACGCCTCGATTGACGCCGGATACCAGCATGCGGTGGCGGTTATTATGGCGATGAAGTCGTATGACACGGGCCTGAGAATGATTTATGATGCCGACAAGCGTGAGATTCGGCCGGGATAAATTTACGCCGGCGATTGTTAAAAAAGGAAAAATCAGAGAACGATGGATGTATGTATTTAGTTAATGAGAGCCATCCCCATCCCCGCCTTGGGCGTGCCTTAGGTAGATAACGTCTATCGGGATGAGGCTGCCACTCACTGCGGGCAGGATGCCCGCGTGACGCGCGGGCGAGACGCCCGCGACACATAGAGTAGCAGCCGTAGGGGCAACCCTGTGTGGTTGCCCAAAGCAGCTACAGGATGGCCGCGAACTGCAATTTTGCAGAAGCCTTTGTACATAACGAGTTAGGAGAAAATATCGATGAATGCTTTTGACGAACTTTCCCGCAGGGATTTTCTGGGCCATAGCCTGAGGCTCGGGGCGGTGGGTCTTGCCGCTTCTTATCCTGCCGTATCAACGATGGCTTCCGCGGCCGGCGAACGCTGGCAAATCGGCTGCTATACCCGGCCCTGGGCGAAGTACGATTATCGTGTGGCGCTGGACGCCATTGCCGAGGCGGGTTTCAAATACGCCGGGCTGATGACGGCAAAATCGAAGAACAACCTTGTAATTTCCGTCGCAACCACGCTCGAAGAGGCCGAGCAGGTGGGCCGGGAGGCTCGAAAGCGCGGGCTGAAAATCCCATCGGTTTACGGCGGCGGAATCCCAGTGAACAAGTCGCTCGAAGCGGGCATCGAAGGCCTGAGAAAGCTGATAGATAACTGTGTCGCATGCGGCGCGGGCAACCTGATGATGGGCGGCATCGGCAACGAAAAGCTGTTTAAGGTATACTACAAGGCCATTGCCGAATGCTGCGATTATGCCGCCGAGAAAGGCCTTGGAATAAGCGTAAAGCCGCATGGGGGCCTGAACGCTACGGGGCCTCAGTGCCGCAAGACCATCGAGATGGTCAACCATAAGAACTTCCGAATATGGTACGATCCCGGCAATATTTACTACTACTCGGACGGCAAACGCGACCCGGTTGACGATGCGGCCACTGTCGATGGGCTCGTGGTCGGCATGTGCATCAAGGATTATAAGCATCCGAAGAAAGTCGATTTAACGCCGGGGACGGGCATGGTGGATTTTCCCGCTGTAATGGCACGCCTCAAACAAGGCGGCTTCACAGGCGGCCCGCTGGTCGTCGAATGCCTTGAGCCGGGTGACCTTCAGCAGACACTCGCCGAAGCGAAAAAGGTCCGGCAGTTTCTCGAAAAGCTAACCGGCCAGAAAGCATCCGCGCGCCGGACTTCCGCTCGCGTCACTCAATTGACAGCGGGCCTGGCGGTCGCCGATATTACTCCGCCCATCGGCTACCGCATGAGCGGTTACTTCAGCGAGAGATTGAGCACGGGCACGTCGAACCCGCTTCATGCGAAAGCGATTGTCCTTCGCCAGGGTGAGACGTCCGCGGCTATGGTTTTCTGCGATATCATCGGGCTGTCGCTCGACATTTCATCTCGTGCCCGAAGATGGGCGGCCGAGCGAACCGGCATCCCGGCGTCGAATATCCTTATCGCCGCGACGCACTCACACACCGGGCCGCTCTACTTCGGCGCCCTGAGGAAACATTTTCACGATGCAGCCGTTGCCGAGCATGGCAGCGACCCGTGTGAGAAGGTGAATTATGCCGAACAGCTCGTTGAGAAGCTTGCCGACGTAATTGTACGGGCCGATGCGGCGGCAAAGCCGGTACGGTTGGCGGCAGGCTCGACCGGGCAACAAGGTCTTTCGTTCAATCGGCGGTTCCATATGAAAGATGGAACGGTCCGGTTCAATCCCGGAGCGTTGAATCCCGATATCGTTCGCCCCGCCGGCCCGATCGATCCCGAGGTTGGGATGGTATTTCTCCGCAATGCAGACGGCGACAATAATGCTGTTGGGGCGTTGGTCAACTTCACCCTCCATCTCGATACGGTCGGCGGGACAAAATACGCCGCGGACTATCCTTATTATCTGGAGCAGTCTTTACGGGAGAAATACGGCGATAAGTTCGTTCTTCTGTTCGGCAACGGTACCTGCGGCGACATTAATCACTTCGACGTTACGAAAAAGCAGCGCCTCCGGACGGACTACATCGGCAGGACATTGGCTGAAACGGTTAAAGCTAAAAAGGAATCTCTGGAGGCCGTTACCGAGCCCGCGCTGGCGGTGCTCAGCGGGATTGTCCATGCCCCGCTTCAGCAATTCGAGTCGGATGACATCGCCTGGGCCCGTGAGAACATAAAGAAAGTCGGGACCGGAGAACTGTCCTTTATTAAAGAAGTCGAGGCGTATAAAATACTCGCGAGAGAGATGCGTCCGGGCCGGACCATACCACTTGAAGTCCAGATATTCCGTCTTAGCCGGGACGTGGCTGTCGTAGGCCTGCCGGGCGAGGTCTTTGTCGATCTGGGGCTTAAAATCAAGCGAGCCAGCCCCTTTGCGACCACGCTCGTGATAGAATTGTGCCAGGACGCCCCGGGTTATATTCCTACGAAGAAGGCGTTTGCCGAGGGCAGCTATGAGACGGTCAACTCCCGGATCGCCCCGGGAGGCGGCGAAATGATGGCCGAAGCGACAATTAGGCTGCTGAAGGAACTGGGCCGGTAGCAATCCGGCAGTTGTAGGGAGAAGTAAAATGAGATTTACAAAAATGCACGGCATAGGCAACGATTATGTCTACGTCAATTGCTTCGAGGAACAGGTCGATGATCCTGTTGCCCTGGCTCCTATCATCAGTGACAGGCATCGGGGCGTAGGTGGCGACGGTTTGATTCTAATTACACCTTCACAGACAGCAGATGTTCGGATGCGTATCTTCAACGTCGACGGTTCGGAAGCTGAAATGTGCGGCAATGGAATCCGCTGCGTGGTAAAATACACATACGAACACAAATTAGCCC
>DQCG01000083.1:0-10168 GCA_003533825.1 Phycisphaerales bacterium | reverse complement strand
AACGGGATTTTGACCGTTGGCCTTGTCATCGACGATACTGATAAGGTCCGGAAGGTATGCGTCAATATGGGCCAGCCGATTTTGCCGCCGCAGGATATCCCGGTGGATATGGCCGGCGAAAAAATTGTCGCGCAGCCGATTGACGTGCTTGGACAGGAATTGTCGATGACCTGCGTATCGATGGGGAATCCGCACGCCGTATTTTTCTGTGACGATGTGCGGTCGATTGAGCTTACGAAACTCGGGCCGGCTATCGAAAACCACAGCCTTTTTCCGAATCGAATCAACGTCCATTTTGTCCAGATTGACAATCCGGCGGAATTTACGATGCGGACCTGGGAAAGAGGCAGCGGAATTACCATGGCTTGCGGCACCGGCGCTTGTGCTGTCTGTGTGGCATCTGCGCTGAATGGACGCCAGGGGCGAATATGCACCGGACATTTGCCCGGCGGCGACCTTAATCTGCACTGGTGCGAAGAAGATAATTGCGTTTATATGACCGGCCCGGCCGAAGAAGTATTCGAGGGTATCTGGCCGGAAAAATGAGTCTTATATACTAAGCTTGGGCGGACGGCAGAATTGCAGAGCTACGCCGTATTTGCCGGAAGCTGAATCGGTTCTTAAGACCTTCGCGAATCCCGCAATCTTGCCGCCGAATTCGAGCAGCCCTGATGTTGGGGGTATTGACAACTCCACTGTTAAAAGGTTACCCGGTATGAATGTTTCGGTCTCGGTCTGAAAATACAAACCGCCGGGGCTAACATTTACTGTATGACCGGCGTAAGATGTGTGTGCGGTTGAGCCAACTTTCCGGCATGAAATATTATACTGTGCCCCCAATCGCCGATGCCTGCGTTTTTCCGGTCGATCCATCATGTGCATCCTTGCATAATTGTGTCCATTCCTTGCCCTTGAAAATCGGGCAATAGTAATAGTAACAAAATTCGTTCCAAAACACAGTGTAGGTAAATAACCCATTTTAACTTTTCTAAGTGCTTATTGAGCAGGAATTTAGACATAATTATATAGCCGGTGTCGATAACTTTCGCAAGGACAGTTATTGTCGTGTTGACAAATAGAAACGTTAAAATGCTGATTTAAGTGCGGATTATTACATTTTATCAATGAATAACCATCCTCAGCTACTTATTTTATAGAACGTTACGTTTCCCGCTAAACACATAGCTCCTTCAGTCCGAAAAAGAGAACGGGAGCGTTGTTTTTTTGCAACACCCGTTCTTGACAATATATAAAACTGGTCTTATTATCGCAACTATGCCAGAGAATGCAGAACGACAGTCAAAGAAGTCGGACAAACACGGCGATTCGCTCAAGGGGAATTCCGCATCTGCCCGCTCAGGATTTGGGCTGCTCGGCAAGTCCATCCTCCAGTCATTGCCGATAGGAATTATCGCCTTCGATCCGGATTTGAAGATTCTCGGGGCCAATGCTCCTGCTGCAAACCTTATCGAACCGGGTGACTATATCGACAAATCCCTGGCAAAAGGCACAGATGACAAGATATGGCTGGGCTGGACCGAACAATTGAAGTCGGTTGTTTCGGCGAGAAAACCGTGCAGGTTTGAAGATGTGAGCTATACATCGGACGGCAAAACAAGACTGCTTCGAATTGTGTGTATGCCTCTGGAAGAAGCCGAAACTGCAAAAAATCTCGGCGGGACCATCATCGTCGAGGATGTCACCGAGAGGGTCAACGTACAAAGAAAGCTGGCGAACGCCGAAAGGCTGGCCGCCGTCGGCAAGCATGCATCCAAGGTCGCCCATGAATTGAATAATCCGCTGGATGGAATCCTGCGGTACATCAATCTTGCGATGAGGATTATCGAGCAGGAGGATCTTGCAAAACCGAAGGAGTACCTCACCCAGTGCCGGCAGGGGCTGATGAGAATGGTTCAAATCGTCAGCGAGCTTCTGGAATTCTCCCGCAGCACTTACACGCCCCTGGAGTATGTCAAGGTCGAGCAGATCATCGAAGATGCCGTCAAGACGATGGAATCGAGAGCGGAAGCGTCAAATATTCAGATAGTACGAAATTACACCTTCGGGATGCCCCAGGTCAGGAGCGGTAATCTGTTTCAGGTTTTCTGTAACCTGACAAAGAACGCCCTGGATGCGATGCCGAACGGCGGCGAGCTGCGAATCACAACACGGCCGGCAGCGGATGACGGTATTGTGGTTGAGCTTATTGACACGGGAGCAGGATTGCCGCCGGTCGGCACGGAAGCAATTTTCGAGCCGTTCTTCACGACAAAAGAAGGCGGCAAAGGCACCGGATTGGGCCTCGCGATATGCCGGGACATCGTCGAAAGCTATCACGGTCGAATCACGGCCATGAATGCTCCCAATGGCGGCAGCATTTTCACTGTGCATTTGCCGGTGGCCGGCTAAGGCGTCATTAGAATTCATAAAAATCGGTTGGGAAGCTCTATGAGAAAGAAAAAGATTCTTGTTATCGATGACGACAAAATTATCCTTGATTCGCTGTGCGAGTTTCTATCGCTCGAAGGATTCCAGACCAGCGGCGCTGAAACGATAAAGAGCGCCCGGGCCAAGCTGGAAGAAGAAAGCTATAGTCTTGTCCTGACAGACGTCAACCTTCCGGACGGAGATGGTCTCGAATTATTAACTTTTATTAAGAGACACTATCCCCAGACCGTCGTCATTGTAATCACGGGCTATGGTACCATCGACAGCGCCGTAAAGGCCATTAAGAGCGGCGCTTACGATTACCTGACGAAACCGGTCATTGACGACGAATTGCGGATGGCCGTCGAAAGAGCGTTCAAGCAGCAGTCGATAATTAGTGAAAACGAGAATCTGCGATTCCAGCTTGAGCGAAAGCGCCGACTTGAGAACATCATAAGCCACAACTATAAGATGGCGAAGATTTTCGACCTTGTCGAGGCCGTCGCCGACAGCAAGACCACAATCCTCATGGCCGGGCCGTCCGGCACCGGCAAGAGTATGCTGGCCAGAGCGATTCATCATCAATCGAGCCGGCGCGATAAGCCGTTTGTCGAGGTGAGCTGCGGAGCGCTTCCGGAGGCGCTGCTTGAAAGTGAGCTGTTCGGTCATGTAAGAGGCTCCTTCACCGGTGCCGTGAATAATAAGGAAGGCAAATTCCTGGCTGCCGACGGCGGTACCGTCTTTCTCGACGAAATAGCCAACGCCTCGCCGGCCCTTCAGACCAAGCTGCTGCGTGTTTTGGAGGATAGGCAGTTCGAGCCGGTCGGCAGCAACCGGACCATAACCGTGGACACGCGCATTATCCTTGCCTCGAACCGGAACCTCGCGGAGGAAGTCCGGCAAGGCAGATTCCGTGAAGATTTGTATTACCGGATCAATGTTGTCACGATAGAGCTGCCGCCGTTGTGCGAGAGGGTCGGAGATGTTCGGCTGCTGGCGGAGCATTTTCTGCGGATATACTCGGCGCAGCACAACAGGGATAAGCTCGGTATCACCGATGAGGCGATGGAATATTTGGAGCGTTATTCCTGGCCCGGCAACGTTCGTGAGCTGGAGAACGTTATTGAGCGGGCGGCTTTACTGAGTAAGAGCAAATTCGTCGGCCCGGAGGATCTGCCGGACTCGATCAAAGCCGAGCAGGGCCGGCAGTCAACAGAGTACAAAAAAATGAGTCTCAAAGAAGCACTGGCCGGGCCGGAGAAAGATATTATCCGGCAGGCACTGCAAGTCAATCACTGGAACAGGCAGGCAAGCGCCAAAGCGCTTGATATAAACCGCACAACTCTATTCAAAAAGATGAAGCAATACGGCCTTTACGCAGAAGCCGAACGATTGGGCCTGACCTGAGGAAATTGATTATTGAAAATACCGTCACGCCTCGGGGGTGACAATTCGTCTTTTGCAGCGATTGCATATAAACCCCTGCTTTTTGCGGAGGGAGGGGAGAAGGAAGAGAAAAGCAGGGGCAAAAATGAAAAAGCTATTATAATTATAACATTTTCTCCGAAAAGGTCAATAAAAAAAATCCATAAATAATCCGGGAAAGCCCTTTTTCAGTGTCAGAATCCCCTATAAAGCCCCGGGGGCGGAAAAAAATTGTCACGCTCAGAAAATGCCTCTTCGATGGTGACTAAGTGATAAGATACTGTTCTCGAACCTGACCTTTCGCTTTAGATTTTAATGAACGATTTCTTGCGATACATCCACCATAGAATCAGCCAGACGACAGCAAATCCGGCTGCGGCATGAATTAAGGGATACCAGTTCCCGGAATATTTTTCCAGACCTTCCACGAAGACGCCGCCGATATTGCGGAAGTTGACTATATGGACCGCCATATAGACTGCGATTGCGTTCATCCCGATAACTATAAAGCCGAAGGCCCAAATCTTAAAGCCGAGGACATCGATTACCAGGTAGAACAGCGCCAGCAGCATAAAGCACAATCCGCCTGAGAACAGAACGAAGGAGCTCGTCCAGAGGTGCTTGATGATCGGGAAGCACAGATTCCAGGCCAGGCCCAGGACGATGCAGCCGCCCCCTGCCGCCAGGAGCCAGAGGACCTTCCGGATACCCACTTTTTCCAAACGCAGCAGGTGTCCCGCCATCACGCCGAGCATGACCGAACAGCCAAAAGTCATGTTGCTCAGGATCCATGTGTAAGGCGGATCGGTCCCGTCTATGAAGGGGCCGAAAATAACTCGGTCGATATAAATTGCGAGGTTTCCATCCGGCGTCAGAACACCCGCGCCGTGGCCGGGGACCGGAACCAGCATCATCAACGCCCAGAACAGCACCAGCAGAATGCCCGTGGTGGCGATCTGCCATCTCAGGCCCAGATTGAGCATGATTATAGCCGCAATGAGGTATCCCGCCGCGATGGCCTGCAGGGTGTTGGAGTAGATGTGCAGCTTCGAGATGTCGTATTCGAGCAGGTGCCCCTGCGCGATCATCCCGAGAACGAACAGAATCACGGTGCGTTTGAGGATGTGCATGTAGAGCCGTGTTTTTCCGTGGCCGCCGTCGAGACGCTTATTGAACGAAAATGGCATGACCACACCGACGATAAACAAAAACAGCGGCATTATCAAATCTTCAAAACGAAAGCCCGTCCATTTGACGTGTGTCAGTTGCGTTTTAATCCACGCCGTCTCCGGTCGGTTGAACACATTATCCAGGCTGGCTAAGATCCTCTCGCCCCCGATAATGAAGAACATATCGAAACCGCGAAGCGCATCGATAGATATCACACGACCCGCAATCCGGGCCTGCTGTTTACTTTCCGACATTCCTGTCTGCATTTCATCCATAATCGATTCCCGTTTATCCTTGTTTAGGCACATAAAAGCGGTTTATAAATTTTTGCATATTCTAACGACACCCGCCCAGCGGCGCAAGGAAAATAGTTATAGTTGTCTCGAAATTGGCTTTGAATTGGGTTTGTTTTTTTGTGCTTCGCAGTGCGGCATAATGCTATAAATTCCTTTCATATAAGACTTTGCGACATTTTAATCCGCCGGCAAATTGGCTTTGTTTTTTCAAAAGGCTATTAGCCACAAAGGCACTAAGCCACAAAGGTGTATATGAAATAAGGCAAAAGTTAAAAGGCAAAATTCTCAATTCATTATACGACATACGAATTAGTTATATATTATACGAATATTCAGTCGAAAAGTCGAGAGAATTTAAAAAAATCTCCATGAGAAGCAACTTGCTGCGTGTGGTTCGTGATTGGAGCGATGGACTTCGAACTCGTAGGGTGCGATGAATCGCACCACTTCAATTATTCCTGTTTATTCTCCCATGATTGGTGCGATTCATCGCACCCTACCCTTTTTCATTCGTGCTACGGCCAGGGCACGCTGTGCCCATTTGCTGAGAAGTTCCCGGTCTTCCAGGACATCGGCGGGGATTTCATAATATGACATGATGTATGTTTTGTCCTTCTCTGGATACGGATTGAAGGCCGACGACCCGGCCTTCACGAAATCCTCTCGATTCGAGTCATCGACCTTAAGATAAGCCACATCGTCGGCGACAAGCCCGAACATCGCCCCATCGCAATAAAGCCCGGCCCCGCCGAACATCTTGCGAGCCGAAACCTGCCCCCAGCCCGCAAGCTGGTCGATAACATAATCCAAAAATTCATCCGATACGGCCATCTGTACTGCCTCTCTACATTTTCAATTGATCTTAACAAAGCCAGTTTGGGAGCGCAAGGGGAAAACTTGGCCGGGTTTGAAGAAATCTAAGCCTCTCTTAGCTACTCTCGAGGTCCCGTTAGTCCCTTGGATAGAGTGACTTCGCCTTTCAAGGCCTTTCCCTTGACTAACTTGATACGATTTTCTATCCTCTTTATGTTCTCCCAATCGGGCGACTGCTCATCATGATACTCCTTCAGCTCTTCCAGCAAAACGAAAGACATGGCGAACACAGCAGCAGCATTCTCGTGGACGTTCTGTCTGGATTCCTTCGCTTGCGTTGTCCTTCTGTAGTTCTGAGTTTCCAAGAGCCCTTGGTACACCTGTAGAGATTGGTTTAAGGTGCTTATAGAATTCATATAGGATCTCAACAGAGAGACTTTATGAATCGGAAGAAATTGCAGAACGTTTGAATCTTGAAAAGCGGCGAGAGCAGCAGTTGAATTGGGTCGGTTCACATTGATGCCAAGACTGTTTGCATCCGCATACGTGTCGAGGATTTCTTTGGCAGAAATTCCATTATATAGGTTCTCCATGTAGGTAAGTTGCAACCTTTGCTGAGTGGTTTTGTCGAGTGCCACTTGGCCGCCCCACCCCGATAAATAAAAAGCAGCCCAAACCCCAAACATAGTCACGATGAATTCAGAAAAGTGCTTCTTCAACCAACACCAGCAAAACTTGAGGAATATCCAGACGTACATACAGACTTCTGTTGTTTTGATGCCTTTGTCGGCCAGCGTTGTCTTTTCAGGCGTTACAACATCGTTGACTTTATTAGGTGCACCGTCAGTCTGACCCTTTTTTATTGGTTGCTTCTTTTTTTCCATGGCTGTCTCCTTTTTTGTAACACCTACTCTCCGCCAAGTGGTTGCATGATAAGGCGGGAAGGAATAAATTTCAAGAGAAATCTTGGAGGCTAAGTGCAATACCTATCATAGGGAGTTTGAGTCTGCCCGGCATATCGGAGCGCAAAAAAGGTACCCAAACCATTTGAACAAGTAAATTGTAAGCTAATGCAATTTTGGCTACGGAATCAACTCATCTAATGAAGCAGATTTAATCCTTATTGTCAAAACATCGAGAGAGACTTCAAATTGGGAGGACAATTCGTCAGCAATTGTGTAGATGACAGTATCAAGATAATCGTTCCTTGCAAGTCCATTAGCTTTTGCTTCTTCTATTAGAGTCGTTAGCGTGTGCAACATATTCTTGAACCGGACCTCAAGATGATCTTGTGGAACAAGAACTAAGCCAGCAAAGGCATTAGCTTGATATTCCATCTTTTCATAATCTGAGCGATCCAAATTGTTCAATATTACTTCAATCCACTGGTTTATTGATGAAAACTTAAGCATACTAAGGTACTTCTCATGAAGTACTCTATGGCCAAGTTCATGGGCTACCGTAAAACGCAAGCGAGTCGGCCTCTGGTTGTATACAAACTCATCGACATATATTGCACTGAAATCCGATGCAGAATAACCATCAATACCATACTCTTTTAGCAAACTCGCAAATGGAACTATATGTATCTTATAGTTGCATTCAGCTACAAATTCAATATCAATTGGAATTTCTGTAAGTTCATTCTGGCTTAGAAAAGAAGAAGCCTCTTTAGCCAGAACGGACTTTGGTAAAAACTGAACATTTAATGTTGTCATAGGAAAATAATCCCACGAAACTCATTGACAACGTTATTCCCATCGTTTGGGGACACAATCCAAGAAGCTAATGTTCTCTATCCCTTGGCGGGCAAGGATCATTACCTGGTGAGATCGTGTCCTTACTTCTGATTCTCCCGTCGAGCCCCATTGTTGTTAGCTCTCCACCACCTTGGTTTTGAAGCATTTCTTTTGCTGCTCTGTTCGCTTCACTTTGTGTTCTGTGGAGGCTTGACGCTCTGTTTGAGTCGATTCGCTTGTTAGACCATTGACCATCACTACGTCTGGATACTGTCCTATCTTTTCCTTTGCTCATTTTTATGACTCCTTTCTGAAGTTCTGACAGATTCCGCTAACTCATGTAATTTCTCAACAGATAGTTTTTGTCCTCGCAGCGTTCGAAATACAACAGGAAGTTTCTTCACAAGTTCCTCATCACTCATGACGTCTTGGGGAATTCTCCCTGTTGCGGCCGCTGCATAATCAAAGAAGTCGTACCAATCATCAGAATCCTTGTCAATACCAAGATAGCTTGCATATTCCGCGAGCTTATCTCTTGATTGCGGAGGTGAGGCAATTCCTCGTTCAATTCTGCTTATATTCCCTGGATCTAGATTATGCTCCATGCAAAATCGTCTTAAACTTAATCCTGTTTTTAACCGCATTTCTTTGAAGAAATGCCCGAATGTATTGTCCCGGCCCGTATCCATTTTCAACCCTTTCTACTACCAAGTTACTGTTGTAATAATTCTACAACACCTGTTGTGTAAAATATACAACACTTTCTTCAGATTGTCAATTAATTTTCTTAAATAATTCGAAATTTTTCGTAAAAAAAAGCCTATGTGTCAAAACATACAAAATAAAAGCCTCTATCATAGCTTAATTCAGATACTTCAATAGGGAATAAAAGGATGATACGCACACTTGAGTAGAAGGGCTCAATGATTACGACAATCTGATATGTCGCTTGCTGTGATGATTTACCGGATTAGTTTGTTGGTATACTGAGTCTGTGTAATTCTTCGAGATTTCCTTCTATCAAGGCTTGTTTTTTTTCTGCTCCAGTGTTTTATCTGGCCTTCTCTGGCCTGTTCCTTGTCTTTGAATCAGTCGGCCGTACGGGCAATTCGGAACCCGGTTGCTGCGCACATGGTATTCAGCCACCAGTTGATGCGGGTTGTAACACGGCACCCGTCAGCTCCCGAATCCCAGTTGCCGCCTCGAGCCATGTGGCCGTCCTTATTGAGAGCATACGGATTTGTTACCTTTTTATCAGGGTAATCTACGCCGCTATCCGAAAACCATTCCCAGGCATTTCCGCTCATGTCATAGAGTCCCAGCGCATTAGGAGCGAAACTTCCGACAGGAGTAGTCGCCTGGCGGTACTCGCCTTTGACGGTGTATTTCTTTTCCGCCTTACGGGCATCGAAGTTTATTTCATCCGGTCTGGCAACGTTCTTACCATTGCCGAATCGAACTTTCTTACCTCTTTCCCTGGCGGCATACTCCCATTCAGCTTCAGTGGGCAGGCGAAAACCCAGCACCTGCCGTACGTCGGTTGTGACATTTCCGTCTTTATCGAGGAGCTGTCCCGTCGATTCATTGTAGGCAGCCGGAAGACCATGCTGCCTGCTCAGCCAGTTACAGTAAACAATGGCATCTTCCCAGGCAATCCAGACCGCCGGATGCCGGTCTGTCTGCTTAAACCAATGCGCTTTGAAATTGGGGTACTTAGTCCATCCCTTCTCAATCATCTCCTTAGTAGCTTTTCCCTGCCCATCCGTTTCTGCTTTGGTTTTGAATCCGGTTTCTTCGACGAATTTTCGAAACTCTGCTACAGTAACCTCATACGGCGAGAGCAGGAAGCTGCCAAGCTCGACTTCATGGACGGGCGTCTCAGCCAGCATAGCTCGATCGCCATCAGCCAGTACATCTCCCATTAAGAAGGTGCCGCCTTCGACATGCACCAGCTTCGGATGCGTAGAATTCTTCTCAGCTACTCCACCGGTTTCTTTTCCCATAACGTCGGGACAATACATTAAAAGCCCCAACGCAAGAGTCAATAGGGCGGCACGGATGATTTTCAAAATTCTCATGCTAATGATGCTCCTTTCTACGCTCGTCGAGTTCCAAAATTATCTCCCTATTATCTTTACATATCTTCCGATATAACTATCAGCCCTATCTTTATAGACGTTATATTCCTTTAAAAAAATATCCCAATTAAAAAATATTATGCAATTTATTATATAATACCTGTATGCAATCAACATCCCCAAATAAAGGCGTAGCGACTGTGTTGAAAATCAAGACAGT
>DQCG01000670.1 GCA_003533825.1 Phycisphaerales bacterium | reverse complement strand
CAGTTCGCTTTGGGAACCGTAGCACTGAGACAGAACATCCTGCCCGGAATTCTCGGGATTGAAGTCATGCCGGAAGTACCGAGTAAAATGATCGCCGGTGCAATCTTTCTCGCAATCTGCCTGACTTTTACCATGACCTACGGTGCCGGCGGCAAGGGTACGAAGATATTCGAAATTATGATTAAGACAATCGTCAGTATGATAGTACTTTGCTTCATCGGCGTTGTCGCCAAGCTCAGCATCGAAGGAAAGATAATCTGGGGCGAGATCCTGAGCGGCATGATTCCCGACCTGAGTTTGTTCGTCAAGCCGACGGATTATATAATGCCTCACATCGAGAGAGTGGCCGAGGGTTTCCGTCCATTCTGGACGAACATGATCGTCGGCCAGCAACGCGACGTTATGATCAGCGCCGCGGCAACCGCCGTCGGTATCAACATGACGTTCCTGCTTCCCTACTCGATGCTGCGGAAGGGCTGGGACAAGTACTTCCGCGGCCTGGCAATCTTCGACCTGTCAACGGGCCTGTTTATTCCCTTCATTATAGCAACCGGCTGCGTCGTCATAGCATCGAGCAGTCAGTTCCATGCCGTACCTGCACAAGGTCTTGTTGCCGATGAGCCCGGCGGGCAGATAACGGTTGAGCCGGCAAAAAACCTTGTCGGCCCATATAATAAATTACTTGGCAGTCGAGTCCGCCACGAGATGGGCCTTTCAACGGAAGAGTGGGAGCAGCTCCCGCTTCAGCAACGAACGCAATACTGCCAGGCACTTCCGTATGCCGATAAAAAAATGGCGGCTATGCTGGTTAAACGCGACGCCTTCAACCTTGCCGATACACTCGCACCGCTTACAGGCCCCGTAATTGCTCAGTACGTCTTTGGTCTCGGTGTCATGGGCATGGCGATGGGTGCGGCGACGATGCTGATGACAATTAACGGCCTGTGTTTCTGCGAGCTTTTGGGCAGGCCGCCGAGAGGCTGGACCCAGAGAATCGGCAGCCTGATGGTATCGGTCGGGGCTCTCGGCCCGTTCTTCTGGAAAGAAGCTGCGCCATGGCTTGCCGTACCGACGTCCGTCTTCGCAATGGTCCTGCTGCCTATCGCGTACTTCGCGTTCTTCCTGCTGATGAACCAGAAGACCTTCATGGGCAACAACATGCCTACCGGCGGCAAACGTATCCTCTGGAACGTCCTTATGGCAATGGCCGCAGGTGCAGCCGCGTTCGGCAGTGTCTGGAGCCTCTGGTCGAAGCTTCAGTGGCTTGGAATCGCATTGCTTGTCGGCTTTATCGCTCTTTGCATTATCGTTCACATTTTCCGTAAAAAGCCCGCGGCAGCATGACTGATGACCAATGGAAAAAATTGCTGGCCGTAATTAACGGCGAGGCGGTCGAGCCGCTGCCGGTCGGTTTCATTATCGACAGCCCCTGGCTCCCCGGCTGGGCAGGAATCTCAGCGCTCGATTATTACTCCAGCGAGCAAATGTGGTTCGAGGCCAATCTGAAGGCCGTGAGGCAATTTCCAGATGCCATGTTCCTGCCGAGCTTTTGGTCCGAATTCGGTATGTGCACCGAGCCGTCCGCGTTCGGCGCCAAATGCTCCTGGCAGCTAAACGAGATGCCTTACGCTGACAAGATCCTCGCCGACATCAAGGAGGCCGGTTCACTTGCCAAACCGAATCCGAAGAATGATGGCCTGCTGCCCTTCACGCTCAATCGGCTCAGGCATTACCAGGGCCAAATCGAACAGGAAGGTCATAGCATCAAGTTCGCGGTCTCTCGCGGGCCTTTGAACATCGCTTCATTTCTTGCCGGAAGCACGGAATTTCTAATGGCCATCCGCACCAATCCGGTAGAAACTCACAAATTGCTTGAAACGGTGACGGACTTCATCGTCGACTGGCTCGATCTACAGGCCGACACTTTCCCGTCCATCGACGGAATCTTTATTCTCGACGACATCGTGGGCTTCCTTGGAGAGCAGGATTTTAAGGAGGCTGCACTGCCCTACCTCGAACGCATCTTTAAATCGTTCCAGGCGAGCGTGAAATTCTTTCATAACGACGCCGCCGGGCTGGTTTCCGCTCCGTTTCTTGCTCAAATCGGTGTGAATCTTTTCAATTTCAGCTTTCAGCACACGCTGGCCGAGATGAAAGAACTTACAAACAATGCCGTTACGCTGCTCGGCAACATTCCCACGCGTGATGTTCTCGCAGCCGGCAGCCCCGACGATGTTCGCAGCAGCGTCAGAGTCGCTCTCGATTCGGTTGAAGATGAAAGCCGCATAATCCTGTCATGCGGCGGTGGTATGCCCCCCGATGTTTCGACGGAAAATATCGATGCCTTCCTGTCGGCTGCCGGACACGGATAAAGTTAATAGTTAAATACAAAACGCAATTTTCATCAAAGTCCGGTATCCGGCGAACTATGTCATCCCTGAGCGATTCGGTAATTTTGCTGTTTGATTTTCCTCACAGCCTTACCATTCCGGCGACATTCCAATTTTCGCAGGCAGGGTTCTACACATGTCCCTGATGATGCGCTGTGCCCTTTCTGCGTCCGCGGTAGACAAAGGCTCGCCGGTGTCGCCTAATACGTCGCCCATGATGGGTCCCAACAATGCTTCATCGCCGCCACGAGACCTCGGGCCAAACATGGAGAATCCGCCGGCGCCTCTGCCCGAACCTGTGGCAATCCACAACATACTCCGGTCTTCGACATCGATCATGGATCCGGTGATAGATATTTCTTCGCCAAAGTGCGGTATACTGATAGTAAGAACCGCCGGGACATCGAGAATCAAACCGGCCTCGACAGCCCCTTCGGGCGTGGTCAGGTCTTCGACATCGGCATCTTCCTCGGTTAATAACGCCCTGACCTGGGCCCGGCCCATCGGTGCATAGCCATTTTCCAACAGCTCGATCGCGAAGAAATCGGCAATTTGATCCCTGGCAAGCTCACTCGGCACTACACCTTCGACCGAAACAATAGCGACCTTAGTCACGCCGCTAAAATCATAACCGGCCCTGTAGGAGCTTTTCTTCTCCAATGACCTGCCGCAGCCGGCGATTGTTAAGACAGCTACGGCCAGTATAGTAATAACGTTTTTCATGGTATATATCTCCGACATAACAACCTGTATTGTCTATATATCCTATATTAACACATTATCAATTAAAGAAAAATCAAAATAGCGAAATTATAGCTTTGTAATAACTTATTTCCCACCGGACAAGGATCCTTCTTCAATTTTACATTTAGTATTTGATTTTTTTATCTTCCCTTATATCGGGTTATAACTAACATCTGCGTAGCCGGGCTTTTTTTGCGGCCGATTCGGCCATTTCAATGCATCGAACAGAAACTCGCTGGCCTGGCGTATCATCACCGCCGGCATACACGGACGCATCTCAAACGAACCGACGACATCGTTGTCGTATTTACTCAAAACCTCCAGCAGGTAATCCCAATTTTCCCGGGCCAATCCCCCGTGCAGACCGGGCGGCACGTGGTCGTCGGTATGTCCGTAATTATCCGTTAAGTGCAGATGAGCTACATTCGGGGCCAAATCATCGACATATTCTTTGAAGGAATGCCCGCCGTCCAGATTGGCGTAGCCGGTATCGAAGCAGAACAAAAGCGACTCGAACCTCTCGCGGGCATGCTTGAGCATCGGCAGCGGGCCGGTTTCGAGGCATAACTTGACATTTTTCTGCTCCGCCAGCTTAATGACATCGGCGGCAAAACCGCAGCCGTTCAGTTCCGGCTCATCCGGCAGGCCAAGACTACGTAAGTTCGTTACTATACAGGCTTTAAGAAGCTCGGCGCACTCTATCTGCTCGTTCCATTGTCCTAAAGTCGGATTATCGTCGCGGGAACGCATCGCCACCAGCATATCCTGAGTCGCCGCCGCCAGCCTGGGCCAGTTCCGCCTCTCATAACGGCACTCGTGCTGGCCCTTGATATTCGGCCATAACTCGATCCCGAAGCCCAGAGACTGCAGGTACTGGCACTCCTGCTCGAAGGAAAGGGGGTGCTCGCGCCCCCAGAATATCATAGTTGAAACCACGTACCTGATTCGCATTAAACCATCTCCATAACCTTCATAGACCATAGCCGGACCGGGTTCGGCCGATAGACGCATCCTGTATAGCGTCAAACAAATAGTATTATCGTTCAAAAACAGGCTCATATTCACTCTTTGTTGAAAATTAAAGCATTTTTTAGCCTTCTAAGAGCCGAAATAAAATTCTCAAGGCGGCCTGTAGAAAACTTCCACATAATCCGTTTTCATGCCCCGGAAAGCTCTTGGCAAAAGAGAAAAAGCCTCAGTTATGCCTAAAATTGGCTTTGTTAGTCAACGCCTCCGCCAAATTCGACTCCCGTAATTACTGAAAAAACCGTTAAAATGGGCAAGATTTTCTCAAGCAAATCAATCAAAAACGATGGTAGTTGAAACTAAAAATAAAAAAGTCTAAATATTTTTTATTCCTTACCCCACAAACACTTATATCAATAATCGCGTCTACAATTTTGTAGATTTTCGCATCAAAAGCGCATGTCCGTCCAATTATGGGGGGCGGCTTTAAATGACTATTGATTATACCTATGGCATAAATTTACTATTGATTATTTGAGGTGAAGCATGACACTGATATCCGGCACCCTGATTTCCGGATTCCCTGATCTTCTAATTTCTAATCCTCTAATCAACTAATTCTCTCAAGCTCTGGGGGGCGGTGGTATTAAGCTCAATTTTTCCATCACGATTCCGGACCGGCTGGCGCGGTTTGTGATAGCCCTGACGCTGTTGTATCGCCGGGCCCGCTACGGCTACGCCTTCCGACGGATACCGCTTACCCAGGGAAAATACGCCATTGTCGACCCCGATGATTTCGAAAGATTGAACAAACACAAATGGCATGTCGCCAAGGGCAACAATACCTTCTATGCCGTCCGTTGTGTCGGCCCCAGTAAAGGGAGAATTCGGATCAGGATGCACCGTGAAGTAATCCACCCGCCGGACCATCTCGTAGTCGACCACATAAATCATAACGGCCTGGACAATCGAAAAGCCAACGGCCGGCCGGCAACACGTGCACAGAATAACCGCAACAAATTAATCGTCAGAAAAATGAATTCAACTTCAAAATACAAAGGTGTAAGCCGGTGGAAAGGTAAAAATAAGTGGCGGGTTCGTATAAAACTTGATGGCGAACAAAAACATATTGGATATTTCAAAGACGAAATCCAGGCCGCAAAGGCATACGACAAAGCCGCAAAGATGTATCATGGTGAGTTTGCGTCATTGAACTTCCCCCTGAAATAGCTTGTTTCTTTACACAATTTTCCCTTTTTACTTTTGACTTTTTCCTTGTTCTCGTACCACGGCGAGTTCGCCTCGCTGAATTTCCCGGATTAGCTTCTGGCCACAGAGGCCACAGAGAACACAGAGAATTAGTCATTAGTCAATTTATGCCGTAGGTATAGAAAATCGTAAATTGTTTGCCTCGGCCCATCGAACAGAGCTTACGAATCATTAGCATTTGCAAGCGCAAAGTTGTGAATGGAATCAAAAAGCGTATCGGCCAGGTCAACATCCAGCTTACATAGAACTTTGTGCACCTGCAAAGCAGACTCTTTGTTGCCGTCAATCACATAACTGTTGCCGAGCAGGAAATGTGCGGGCGGGAAATCGGGCTCTATCCGAATCGCTTCCCTGTAAGCCGCTTTAGCTTCCTCACTGCGCCCGACCGAGTCGTATGTTACGGCCAGGGTATAATATGCTTCTGCATCATCCGGCTTTATGTGAAGAGCTCGCTCAAATGCATCTAATACTTCTTTATTTTTGCTTTCACATTTATGTGAATCAATCCCCGCTGGCAGGCCCGCATCCATGCCCAACAGGCCGTGCAGCCATTTTAAAATGTTTCGCAAAGCTTTCATTTCAAAGCCTCCCGCATTCCTGAGTTCTTCACTTTTCCGGTTGCATCACACTGAAAAAACGTGCCGGAGAGCTCTCAATATTTCAAAGGCAACAATTCAGCCGTAGGTAACAAAAAAATTCCTCCATGATGGGTTTTTATAAGCAGCAGTCGTGTAGGGTGTGCACTCCGTAAGGAGTCCCTAGGACTGCACACCGCCGCTCTGGATATAGGTAAGGTGTCCCCCGAATTGCTCCCCCGAATTGCTGAGCTCTGATTTTTTCAGAGTACAAAAACAATAATCAATAGTTCACCCCATGAGATAGCTTGTCCCTTAGGGGGCAAAGCCGCCATCTCACGGGGTAAATAGAAAATAGTAAATTAAAATGGCCCCTTTAATTTCCCTCACCAATTTTTGGGAAGACTAAAGGAACTATTCGGGTCAATATAATTTCCTGATTTATCATTAGCTTTTGCTGACCATACCTGCCCTGTGATTGTATCTAACACAAAGGCAAAATCTTGATTTGTTTCAATATGGTATTGTCCAAGATAACCAGTCTTAGGGTAAGTCGCCGGCCCCATCAGGCACAAAACTAAAGCAACCAGCAGACCTCCAATTAAGATACTCTTTACATCAACAGAATGCATTGTTTCTCCTTTCTTAATTAGTTTTTTCCGGAAAAAATAATAAATAGTAAATTTATGGCTTAGCTATCGAAAATAGTAAATACCAAGGCCCCCTATGGGGCAGGCGGGAAACTTTAATTATCCTCTGTACCCATTATCTCCAATAAAAATAAGTTGTAAAAAAAGATGTGAACCTATTTATCTCTATTTATCTACGTCCTTTACTCTAATAAGACTCGTTTCATTCTTGAGCAAATAGCTTGTAAATTAACACCTTAATTGGTTCAAGCCATCCTAAGTAGTACAAACATGTAAGCAAAGCTGCAAGAAAAGCAAAAATGGCAGCGATAATTTCCAATACTTTCCTGACGATGCTTTTCTTATTCCTTTCAATCCCAGCATGTTTATTGATAGTGCCATGATCTCCTGTCTGCACATTTTCGGCTTGAACGTTCCCCATTCTGACGTAGTTCTCTATATTGATATTCTGCGCCGGCGTAGAATCTGACTTTGTTTCTGATGTTGGTTTCTCTTTGGCTCCTCGCTTGCCAGCACTGGCATTTGTCCACTGCTCTGTTTCTGCTTCCCCAGCGTCGGACCTTTCAATGACATTTTGCAGTTCAGTCATAAGATCAGAAACGGATTGTCTAAATCTCCGAATATCCTTGCCAAGATTATCCATCTCAGATCCATGACATGCCTCTATTACGAAGCTGTATCCTGGCACGGGTCCCAATCGCCCGTTCAAGTGTTCGAAAATTTCGTCATCAGCCTGAGTGTGTTTGACAAATAGCAAGCCCCCTGCATCTAATACAGCTTTTTCTTTATCCTCTATGGCTCTGCCGACTTGATGATTTTGCTGTTTAATCTGTTTGCGGACTGAAGTATATTTTCGGCTTTGTATTATTCGCATAACCTCCACGATTTGACTTTCACAGGCGCAGTAACTTTCAGGCCAGGGCTGCTTAACACAGTTCGCCAATTCAGCAACAGTCTGGTTTATCAATTCAATGTCGTAAGACTCAAGTTGGATCGGTCTTTTTTTAGGAGTATCCATTACAATGGTCTCCGCCTGTTCTCCGTAATACTGTTACCCCTTCACGATGCCTTTCACGACCGTATTTTTTGGCCTTTTCCATATTACGGATTCTACTTGTTTTGGCATTAAAAGACAATGTTTTTCCTTGATTGACAACGGGGAAAGGTATCAAATTAACTTTATTTAGCGAGCTTGGCTTAAAGCACCTGTTGACTAATAGGGTAGCCTACTCATTGCTTCATTTCTTAGGGAAACTATTTCTTCTTTTTCTAAAGGTTTTTCCTTTGGTCTTTCAGGGAAGAGCTGTTGATAACATGAGAGTAACAAATCAATTCTAAATCGCATTTCATCTATAATTATTGGCCATTCAAAATATTCAAATTGATTTTGAACAGTTTTACTTTTCTTCGCATCTAATAAGATTCTTTTTGCGTTCTTTAGCGCCTTCTCTCCTCGTCTTTTCATATTCTTGTAAGAAGTCTTTTGTAACTTCTGGACCCATTTAGGTGATGTCTCATGATACAGTATAAGGCCAAACATTGTATCTTCATATTCTTTGATCTGCTGTTCAAATTCAGATTCTTCCATATCGCCTCAATTCCTCAAAACCAGCCTTGCATTGATAAAATGCTTGCACCGGCGGGCTTTGTATTCTAATGTTGCCAACAGCGGTTTGAACTGCTGATCCTCGGTCTTGTATGTAGCGTCCATTCAGCTTGATTTCGTCCCTTTCCATATACGTAATTCTACGTAATTTCGGTTCAAATGTCAATATTTAGGTAGGCTTTTACTTGTTTGTCACGAAGATTCGGTTATTATGAAAAGCTGAGAGAAAGGAGTCGATGAACCGAGATTCTGGTATAGCTGTCGAAACCGTTGAATTCGTAGTGTGAAAAGTTCACAAGCCGGCACTCGTGCTTTTTTTTGGCTTTGCTGGCTGCTTTATGAGAGAGCGAAAAATGAAGCATGCAAATCTATCGGTAGTGGTAATACTGGCATTGGTCATATTGTCAGCATCTACTTACGCTGAGGGGCTATCTTTGCGGGAGGCACGAAGTTGAGCTGGTGGCTGAATTGGATCATTCTTCTATTCGGAACTGTTCTTGTTTTTGTGATATATGGATGGCTCTCTCCACTACCGTTGTGGTTGGACCGGCATTGGAACCGAGGCAACGATATTGGTAGACCCCTCTTGGATACACTTGTGATAACAGGCTTACCAGCCTTGTACGCAAAACTGGCTCACACGCCGTGGCCAGGTGCGTTGATACCAATCACATTCTTTCTGACCCAATACGCAGTCCTGAGCGGTAGATTCTTGGTCAGAGAATTCAATGTTGCTGGTTGGGTAATGTTGCATACGACCTTGGCAATATGGATCGTGTTCTTCGTGACTTGAATAGAAGGACTGTTAAGCGCGTGAATCAGAGGTTAGTACGTTTGGAAATAGGAGAAGATATGATAGTGTCAAATCGTTCTCATTTATTTGGATCGAAATGTGCCACCATTCATACTACTTCTTTTAGGTGTATGGTCAGCACGGCAAAGGAGAGCCTATTGGCAAAGCAATCCACAGTAATCTTCGATGGTGACCCTGTTCGTGACGAAGCTAATTGTAGGGCTTGTTGCAAGATCATATACGCAGATTCTATCCGTTCAAGGGAGCGCTTGCAGTTACATGACGAGCTTGCGGAAAGGTTAAGCCAATTGGGTGATAATGGTGTGAGCCTTGGTAGTGCCTTGACAGCGGTCCTTTCAGACTATGAGAAAAGGGGGCTAATCCGAGAGACTGTTAACTTAGCTGGCGACATTGAAACTTGCAGCTCTCCGGATGAAGACGCGGCAAGAGATTGGAAGACAATACTGGCCGATGCAGATCTTAGTATGGCGAGGGCATTGATTAAGCTGAGAGTTGAACAGATCGAGGAGAGCGTAGGAGGGCGGCAGAACGTGATCATAGACGAGGATGCTGAAAACGCATTGCTCAAATTCATTAACGAACCGTCACCACAGAACGCTTACCAGCTTCTCAATCTGATGCCTGAATTTGGACCATTCTTCCTGAGAACATAAATGAACCCGGAAATGCGTGCACAAATTCGAGACGTGGACCTTGGCCAGATTCAGGAGCAATTCAGAGGGGCGGAATACAGAAAGCTCGTCCAGCAGCACCTCCGCAAAGTTGGGGTACTTCTTGAACTGGCACTATCAGGTGCAGGTGAAGCTTTAACAGATCAAGAGCGTAATGTTGCTGAAGTTCTCATTGATGAGTATAATCGTATGGGATACAACTCTGCCTTCTGGCACCGTGATTTGGGCGATGTTTTCCAAGAAATCTGTAATCGCTTCGCTGAACTTATGTCTCAGGTTGGGACAACAGCAGATGACAAAGTGAAATTCAACGTATTCCAGATAATCACCATGAACTTCGCATTACAAGCTCGTGACCAAAAGGAGTTGAGGAAGTTTGCAGGTATTCGCAGAAGTTTGTTATTCCGATAGGACTGATACAAAGTTACTTGCGCAAGCCTCTGCTCGATTTCTACTATACGTTTCTCCAAGTCCTCGTTTTGTTTGTGCTTTAGGTTTAGAGGGACATTCATCTATTAAAATTTAAGTAACCCTCTCTAATTAAAATTCTCATTCTCGAAAGCCTTCGACGAAATAAACAATAAAAGAAAGAATACAGTCCTATGGACTCCTGACGGAGAATACAGGAGACAGAATACAGAATTCGATAAATTACTCAATAATCTGCGTATATCAGCGTTCATCTGCGGTTATTACTCGTATTTCGCATATCTGCCCTGAATCCATTCGGCTACGCTCAGGATAAACTTCGCCGAAGGAGCAGACTCTAAGTACGGCTAAACAGGTACGGCGTGAAAATAAGGCGATTCGAGTAAGTATTGCTTTCTTTGTTGTTTTATGCCTTTGGAAATATAATAGACGAAAGCAAGTCAAAAGGCAAAAGAAAAAAGGCTTTTTTTGACAGGATAACGGGATATACATAGATTATTTCTTTTTCTTTAAACCGTGTTCGTCAGTGTTAACTTGTGCCACTTGTGCCATAGGTATAGGTATAGGTATAGGTATCAGTGTCTAAGTAACTTGACTATTAACTCTCTCTGTGTCCTCGGTGTGCTCTGTGGATATTTACATTGATTATCGTCTGCACATAAAAATTGCAAAAAAAAAGCGAAAAAACTCGAATTGGTTGGTATTTTTGTTACCGGGGGGCTGTCTTTTGCCTCTAATAGGTAGATGGAACAGAAGTTTTGATGTAAACGCCGAAGAAAGGAGGCGTATGATGCTCAGGAAGAAACAGAATACAGAATACAGTGGCGTAAGCCATCCCTTACGGGAAAGACAGTGGCGTAAGCCATCCCTTACGGGAAAGACAGAGAACAGGCAGAAAGCAGGGGTCGGAAATCAGCCATATGGCATCCGTCCTTTGTTTTTGGTTCTCTTCTTGCTGATTCTTGCACTTGTTGCCGAGCCGGTAATGGCGGCGACAAGCCGGTCCAGCAGGACGAGTCGGAAAAGCCAACCGGCAGCAAAGAAATCCTCTGCGCCGAAGGCAACCTCCAGATCAACGACGTCGAGCCGCTCAAGGGCCGCTACATCCAGCCGGAGTTCAAGCAGGGTAACATCCAGCCGGAGCACTTCCAGCCGGACTCCCAGCAGAGTTACATCAAGCCGGCCAACAACCTCCCGATCCACAACTTCCCGATCCACAATATCCAGACCTACAACCTCCCGATCGACAATATCCCGGCCGTCAACTTCCCGGTCCATAACCTCTCGGTCGACTATTACCCGCCCGACAACCTCCCGATCGACTGTTTCGCGGCCGACAACTTCCCGGTCGACAAGCTCTTCGATTATTCGGCGGCCTTCTACCAGCTCATCGTCCGTCAGAACTCCGACGGCTCCGAGTTCGAGCACACTGGGCCGGCAGATTACGACCCGGCCGAGTTCGTCGAATTCAAGCTCATCGACTCGCATCAGTTCCGGCATTACATCGCGGATCGGAAGCAGAATCACTACG
>DQCG01000155.1:706-13658 GCA_003533825.1 Phycisphaerales bacterium | reverse complement strand
CCTGGGATTGAACGACCATCTGCCCTGGCGTGCGGCTAAGGTATGCTTTCAGAATCAGCGCGATTTTAACTACCTCGAGGCACGGCATCTCTGTGAGGATACCGAGGTGAATCGAAACGGCATCCGGATAGCGGGAATGCACTACCGGGCGCTCATTGTCGAAGCCGAGCCGCCTGAGAAGGCAAAACCGGCCCTGGATGTGCTGGAAAAGGCCGGCCGGCTGATACGCTGGAACGAGCAGATGGATGATTCCGAATTGCTTGGCCGAATTGACCGGCTGGTGCCGGCGGATGTACGGATTCAACCTGAATCGCCTGATGTTCGGGTGCGGCACATTCTCAAAAACGGGGCGGATTATTACATCGTCTTTAACGAAGGCCAAGATAATCTTGAGTTTGAATTGGAGACATCCGTCAAAGGCAAACGTATCCTGCTCGATCCGCAGATTTCCCGGCATCAAATTCTCGCGCCCGCTGCCCCCCTGCTTTTGAAGCCGCACGAGCTGCGTGTTATCATGATCGCAGAAAAATAAATGCACCGTTTTGTGGAGCACGCCAATGACACCGACAGGGCAAGATAAGGCAAAGTCCGCACGGCTGCGTTACCTTGTAGTATTGCCGGCCGTTCTTGTTGTCCTGGCGGGAGCGGTCCTGGTGTACGAGTACGGGCTCTCGAACACTCAGCGACAGGCGGAAACTGTACATTCTAAAAACAAGTGGGCTGAGCGAATCGAACTGCCGGGTCTGCCGAATTTGCACAAGGTCTCCGATGATCTGTATCGCGGCACGGTGCCGACCGCACCGGGACGGTGTGCGCGATTTATCGCATCGCCGTGCAGGGCTGGAGCAAAGATGAGGCCATCGAGGAAATGACCAAAGGCGGCTTCGGCTTCCACAGTATATGGCAAAACCTCCCCAATTACATCCGCAAGCTGGACATCAAAGAAATCAAACATAAAGCAAGCTTGAACAAGTAAATCGCCGCAGATGGCATGCACATCTGCAAAAGCATTTGCGTACGTGTTTAAGCCTGCCTCTGGCATTTGCGACCATCCCCAAGCTTGAACCCCGCCGTGCGGTGGTCCAAGTTTGAGGCTGCCACCCGGTTTCCATCAATTCTGTTGTGTGGCAGCCTCATCCCGATTGTTGTTTATCGGGATGGGGATGGCTTTTTCTTAGCTAAACACGTACGCATTTGCAGATAAGAATTGCTTTCGGCCTGCTTGCGGTCCAGGGCTTAATGACCTGGATTAGCGTAAAAATCAACGATCCGCGTCGTAGACGTTGTCTTGCTCGTTGCTTTCTTTCACCATGTTCTTCGCGTCGGCACGCACCACGAGATTCATCTCTGTCAGGGTCATCAGGTCCAGTCCGCGGGGAGACGAGAACTTGCTGAAATGAATTTCGTCCGATTCCCACGTATTGCCTGCATCGATTGCCGGAACACTTACGCTAAACTGTGACTGAGGCTTGTCGGCGTCATTGGCATCGACGGCGTTTATTTCGATGTATGTGAGCTGCGTACCGGCGGCCTTTTTACCGATGTTGGAGATGGAGATTTTGACGGTTTTCGCGCCATAATCAACCTCCGGATCCGGCTTTACTACTAAATTCGGCCGACAGCCGAGAATCCCCAAAAGACTGATTACCACTGGAGTAATGAAGTACTTGTTCATAGCAAACTCCTTTCTAATTTGATAATTTTGACCATGTTCCCGGACACATCCCGGCGGCAAATAGAACTGCCGCCGCATTCGGTGACTTTATTCGAAACGCATATACCCGCAGTTGCCTGCTGTTTGTATTTCTCTCGCTATATCAAGATGATGCTGATGTAGTATACCGCCCCGGCTGATCAAAAAAAAGAAAAAGTCGGAAAAAATTTAAAAAATCTGCATGGAAATAATATGGTATATTGCCGTTTGTAATGCAGCAAAGAGCCTACCGATGTTGACAGAAGCTCTCTGTTCGGCTAATATCCGCCTGATTCAAATGAAAGAAACAAGAACAATGAGATACGATTCACGTGATGCGATGAGCCTTGGTAATTACTTCGCCGCAAGCGATGAAAGAAACTTTTCCCTGTCGAACCGGCTGAAATCCTGCGCGTAGAATCTCAAAAATATCTCTTTTTTAATTTCCTCTTCCGTTATCTCCGGCCGGTTGTTATAGATGGCGCTTCGCACAATTTGCTTAGCGGTATCGTACATGGAGCAACCCATAAGCAAACGCTGCTGGCCGGTCTTGCTCATTATTAAATCTCGAAACCAAATTGTAATATCAGGATGCGTGTCGAACATCGTTTGCCTCTTTGTATATATGTTCCAATGCCAGTTCTCGAATCCAATTATTGATATATTCCGAGTCTAAATTATCAACTGTTTCCATCAGATTTGCTACATCTTTGAGCTGCATTTCAGAATGGCTGTTTCTTGCCCAGAGCAGCTTGGATATGACCAGGTCTTCGGCAGAGACGAACCACATAGGGCTTTGGTCTATTAGAACCTGTTTCCTGCGGGAAAATGCGGCTTGCTGATATGCAGAAGACTTATTAATGATGAAGTCTATTTTGACAACATACCGATTATGAATTAAGTTAAACATACCTTGACGAGAAACTTCATTCGTAACCGTTTCTCTATTTAAATAAAAATCTTTCTCAAAAAGAGCGACAAATTTACCGATATCCTCTTGTTTCAATTCAATTACTATATCTATGTCCCTGGTCATTCGCGGAACAGTATAATAATTCGCCGCGATGGAACCGGAAATCATATAAGGAATTTCCGCTTCATTTAATCGCCAACTGACTATGTTCAGTACTTCAAGCTCCTCGCTCATACATAACCTTTGTTCATTGCAGATTTAAAAATCAAGTCCAAACAGAATAACATGTTATTACCCCCACAACAAGAGAAAGTGGCATACTTTATGCACTGCAAAGGGATATTCCAGGAATATTGACAGTCGCTGCTTATTCAGCTAATATCCAACTCTATGCAGGGTAAATCTGTGAATATATTGGGTATCGAGACCAGTTGCGATGAGACCGCCGCGGCCGTGGTTGCTGACGGCAAGGTTGTAAAATCGTCCGTGGTGGCCTCGCAGACTAAGCTGCACGAGAAGTACGGCGGCGTCGTTCCCGAAATCGCATCCCGGGCGCATATCGAGAAAATATATCCCGTTATAAAAGAGGCGATGGATGAGGCCGGCATAGCTAAGGATGATATTGACGCAATCGCTATTGCGAATCAGCCGGGGCTGACTATTGCCCTGATAGTGGGAGTAACCGCCGCCAAGACGCTCAGCTTCGCCTGGGACAAGCCGCTTATCGCAATCAATCACCTGCACGCCCACCTCCAGTCGGCGATTATGTCCGCCGAGAGTCTGGAGATGCCGGCCGCAGCCCTGATTGTTTCCGGTGGGCATACGAGCCTTTATGATTATCATTCGCCGCTGGAACCGAGACTTCTGGGCTCCACGATAGACGATGCCGCCGGCGAGGCCTTCGATAAAGTCGCGACCATCCTGAAACTGCCCTACCCCGGAGGGCCAAGCATCGAAAAGACGGCGGTGGATGGAAATCCGAAAGCAATCGATTTTCCACGCTCGATGCTGGGGCGCGATTCGCTGGATTTTTCATTCAGCGGTATAAAAACCGCCGTGCTGTATTACTGCCGGGGCCAGGATATGAAGGGCGAAAACAAAGTAGATTCGATGAGCCGGCGGGAAATCGCCGATATCGCCGCGTCGTTTCAGGCCGCGGTGATTGACGTTCTCGTTAAAAAAACCAGGCGAGCCGCCAAAAAAATCGATGCTAAAACCATACTACTGGGAGGCGGCGTCGCGGCAAACAGCAGCCTGCGAACGGCCCTGCAGGAAAAGTGTGACTCGTCCACGCCGCCTGTAAAGCTCCTGGTCGCACCAAAACAATATTGCACTGACAACGCGGTTATGGTAGCCTCTCTGGCGTATTATAAATTCAAGGCCGGGCTTTTCGCAGATTTAACGCTCGAGCCAAAAGCAAGTAGTTCGTAGCTAAGAGGTGAAACATTCAGGCTGAACAGATAAAAAAATTGCTGGAACAGGTCAAGAATGATGAGTTGAGTATCGACCAGGCGGTCGAGAAACTCCGGCATCTGCCGTTCGAGGATTTGGGATTTGCGTGCCTCGACCACCATCGTCAGATCCGGCGGGGTTTTCCGGAAGTTATCTTCTGCCCCGGCAAGACCACCGAGCATATAATCAAGATATTCGAAAGTCTCGCCGCCAAAGGCAATAACGTTCTGGCTACCAGGGCCGAGCCTGATGTTTTCGAGGCTCTGGAAAAATCGAAGAAGTTCCCTAACGTTCGCTACGAGAAACTAGCTAGGGCCATTATCCTGGAGCAGAAAGAGCCGCCGTCTTCAAAGACCGTTCTGCCGATAGTCACCGCCGGCACCGCCGATTTGCCCGTTGCGACCGAGGCGCAAGTCACCGCCGAGATCATGGGCCAGCGAACGGAATTAATCTGCGACGTGGGAGTCGCGGGCCTGCACAGATTGTTCAAACACCTGCCGAAACTCCAGAAGGCGAACGTCGTCATTGTCGTAGCGGGAATGGAAGGCGCTCTGGCCAGCGTGGTTGGCGGCCTTATGAGCTGCCCGGTCATCGCGGTACCCACCAGCGTCGGCTACGGCTCGGCCTTCGAGGGACTCTCGGCCCTCTTGACGATGCTAAATAGTTGCGCCGCCGGCGTCACCGCCGTAAACATCGATAACGGCTTCTCCGCCGCAGTCACCGCCACACTGATAAACAAGAAAATCGAGCAAGCCACCGTCATTTCGAGCGAAGCCGAGAAATCTATTTAACTCTATTTATTATAAGCATAAAATGGCTACAAAGATGTGAAGGACAAAACATTCTATATTTATATAATGGCAAGTAAATCCGGGACATTACATGTAGGAATGACCAATAATATTAAAAGGAGAGTTCTCGAACACAAGAATCATTTAGCGCCTGGTTTCACTGATAAATATTCTATCGACCGGTTGCTTTATGTTGAAAATTTTGCCAATCCGGCTTCTGCTATTAACCGCGAAAAACAAATTAAAGCATGGAGACGCGAGAAAAAGGTGAAACTTATTGATTCGCAGAATCCTGCGTGGAACGATTTAAGTGAAGGTTGGTATGATTAAAGACAGGTTTCAGAGGAACCGCTTCGCGGATTTGTTAAATAGACCCCTCGGCTGCGCTCGGGGTGACAGTTGGGCGTTTTTGCTGCGTTCGGTATGACGATGTATGCGTTGATCGAAATTGGAATGATACTGAGTTGTGCCACGGGCTTTACCATTGTAAATATCGATAACGGCTTCTCCGCCGCAGTCACCGCCACACTGATAAACAAGAAAATCGAAGGAAAAAGTGGATAGAACATTTAGCAGATAGGCACTGTGCGAAACGTCCCCGCGTCATTTCGAGCGCAGCGTAGCGGAGTCGAGAAATCTGTTTGATTAAAATACTTTTTCCTCGTATTTATCAAAGGCCCGGATTCTAAAGAAGGAACATACGATGCAAATAGTTGACACTATTCCAGGATTAGAGCCAAGAGCTATTGACGGTCACAAGGGCGATTACGGCAAGGTCTGTATTATTGCCGGCAGCGTCGGGATGAGCGGAGCGGCGGCGCTGGCCGGGCGGGCGGCCTTGCGGGCGGGCGCCGGGCTTGTCAGGGTGGCCACGCCGAAAAGCGTTCTGCCAATCGTCGCTGCGATAGAGCCGTCCTTCACGACGATTGCCCTGCCCGAAGACGGCGACGGGCGAATCTCCGCAAAGGCGATCCACGCCGTACTTGAAGCAGCCGGGCAAAACGACGCCGTGGCGTTCGGGCCGGGTATCGGCACGAGCGGAGCACTGCGTTCGATGCTCGAACAGCTTCTCGATCAGGAGAATTTAAGGCTGGTCATAGACGCCGACGGCCTGAATAACCTTGCCGGTTTGAAAAACTGGCCCGCCGGACTAAAGGCAAAGCTGATTCTCACGCCGCATCCGGGTGAAATGAAACGGCTCTGGTCGAGCCTGCTGCGTGAAGAGCTGCCCGACAAACGCCAACAGCAGGCGTTGCAACTGGCACAGCGGACAAACACCATCGTCGTCTTAAAGGGGGCCGGGACGGTAGTGACCGACGGCGAGAAAGTCTATATCAACAAAACAGGCAATCCCGGTATGGCCACCGCCGGCTCGGGAGACGTGTTAACCGGAGTGATAACCGCCCTGCTCGGCCAGGGATTGAGTAACTTCGATGCCGCGGTTCTCGGCGTTTACATTCACGGTCTGGCTGGGGATATCGCGGCGGAAAAATTCGGCCGGGTCAGCCTGATAACGACTGACATAATTGACTTGCTGCCCGGCGCTTTTTTGAAAGACCGATAATTGCCTTTCTTCGTGCGGCGACGGTCGGTAAATTCCTGCACGCCATCGTCTTGACAATCTCAACGAACCGCTCGACCATTGTCGAAGTCGGCCAGGTTCGCTCGGCACGCTCCGGGTTCTCCTCGCACCAGACCAGCGCCAGCGGCAGAATCACGGCCTCCGCAGGCGTACCCTCCAGCTCGCTTGCCAGTTGACCGAGGACGTTCGGCATCTGGACCGGCATCTCAACTACTTCCGCGAAACCTCGCTGGCCCCTGCACGCCCTAACCGAACCGGTGACAAAATGCTCCCTGCACGCCAGCGGCCTCTGGTCATAAATGCTGCATAAATGGTTATACAGAAAAGGGCATCGCAGCTTCAAACTCATATACCAGTTTGACACAAGATTCAGGTCAACGGGGCTGGCCGGGGATACTTCTTCCGCTTTACGCATAAACGGCTTCGGGGGCTTTTGACTCAGGATAAGGCGTGCCGAAAGAAGACATGACCTCCAGATGGATTCTTGTCGATGTGCCGATAACATCGAGATATCCTCCTTGAACCTAAGGGCCTCCGGAACCGACAGCGGCACAAGGTACCGGCTGCAACAGGGTGAGCAGCCTTTGCTGCACGGTATGCGGGCTCCATCGTTGCGTGTGCGTTCAACGACAATGTCGGTAATACCGGCGCAAACTGTGCGGGCCAGAGGGACTATGTCGGCCAGCCTCGCCCGGTCTTTGCCGATACCAATGCGAAAATTCAACGTCTCGCCGAGGATATCAAGCTCAAGACCGATAAACTTTTTTCCGCTGTTGTATGCGCCACCCTCCCCGATGCTATCACCCCCTACTGTTGTTATAATATACTCAGCCACTCAGCAGCTTTCGATCCCCCTGTTAGCAGTTACCAATTATTGTGCGATATATCGCACCAATGTGTCTAATTAACTTATCGTGAATCCCTCGAATTCCTTTAGAAATATCTTTGAAAATTTGAACAAATGACCCAACCGGGTTAAATCTTCAAAAAAATTGAGCATTAAGGGATGTAGATGTTGATAAAACCGCAGTAAAAAAATTTAAGGCATTAAGGCACACAAATCCTTCAAAAATTAACGTTAGCAAACTTTGATGCGAATTTTTGAGTAATACAAACGTCAGCCTGATTAATTCAGATTACTCGAACTTACCTTCTTTATCCCAAGAATATAAAAGGGCTGCAAGTGATATACTCACAGCCCTTCAGTTTTGTTATACGAATTGTACTTTATGTCCTGCGTTTTCCCGGTGCTGCTGGGCGTCTATTGCAACCAGCTTGGTTTATTACTCCACTGGTGGTGCTGCTGGTGGTACATTGCTGTTCCAGCAATCCCAGTAAATCTTCCAGGAACCATCGGCCTGTCTTTTGTAGGTGCACAAGTCTTTGGCATCCATATAAAGTGGCTCGCCCCCTGCCTTGGGAGTCATTGTTGCTGTGAAATTACAACGACAAAATGCCCAGTCGCCAGCTACCTGAATTTCCACGTCAAAAATGGCCATCTCCTCGAATGTGAAGTTATCGAAGAGGGGCTTCATCATTGCCCGTAACTCCTCTTTTCCGAAAGCGGCAGGTCCGTCCGGTGCCATCTTTATCGTGTCATCTGTATAAAAGGACATCCAAAGGTCTAAATCTCCAGCTATCATAGCGAGAGCATAGTTGTCCAAAATCTCATTGATTGCAGCGATGTCGGCTTCGACATCTGCCTTCGTCAAATACTCAGTAAGGACGAGCAGGTCCTGGGCATCTACTATACCATCTCCGAGAGGTGCCGGGCTAATATCACACAATGGTTCACCCGTATTCCAGTAGCCAGCTATTATGCTGATGTCTTCGTTGTCCACCTTTCCGTCCCCGTTAAAGTCAAAGATTAGATTGATTCGGAATGTGCCCTCGCCGCAGTCTGGTAATCCAGGGGCGGCCCACTTAACATTTCCACCGTCGTACATCTGGCGACCAATCCAAACCTCGAATTCCGTACTCGCTTCTGTGACTATGCCTTTCCCCCACCAAAACCCATCTTCTCCAGGCGGAGCTGTGGTTGTACCTGCCTCGTCTCCGGCCAGGAGCAAGACGGCTGCTTCTGGATTCTCCAGGGGGTCATCACTCCAGATTTCCCACCTGTCTACCCAGTGGGATACCTGTCCGATCGTCACAAAACGATCCATATCGAACCACCATAACATTACTCCCTCAATGTCTCCGCTAATAGGTCCTTTCCAGCAAAGTACTCTTCCCTCGGCATCGACTGTCGGGGGATCATCAGCACCGAAGAAGTCATACTTGGTTGCACCTGTAAGCGATGGGGCCGGGTTTTGGGCCTCTATCGCCCCATCGTCCGCCAAAACTGTGCCTAAAACCAACAGCAATGCCAGCGCAAGCACAGGAATGGTACTGATTGAAATTAGTTTTTTCATTCTTGTTTTCATCGTAATTTTCTCCTTTTTGATTGGAATCTTTACAAAAGTTACCTTTGAAAAACACATATACACCTATTACACAACTGCCAGATATATTGCTGACAAGCCCTGGCAAACCTTGTCATTTACCTCATTGGCATTACCTCCTTTGAAAGAGAGCGCAGTATCCAAGCGCAACCTTTCACTTATGAAGGATTAAGGGGGCGGGACGTCCGATTTGTTCCGCCCCTGGTTATTACTGACCTCACTCACCGGCTGTGGATTCCGGCAGGAAGTCCTCCATTATCCAGGTCTGAGTGCTTGTTTCCCTAGTTTCCCACCAGATCATTGCCTTTCCATCACCACTGAAGCATGGAACGCCTGTATTCTCTCCAGAACCTGATACGAGTGTTGTCTTGCCGGAGGATTCGTCATAAACGTACATGCCCGAACTTTTTCCAGATCCCAAAACTTCACCTAAGAAGAAGAAGCGACGGCCGTCCGGTGCCCACCTGCCGACAAACTCCCAGACATCAGGAGCGTTAACGAGCAAGGTGGGCTCCCGGCCATCCAGGTAGACCTGATGCGTCTCACTGTCATACCGGGACATGTGATACGTCAGACGCTGGCCGTCCGGGTGCCATTCAAGCCCTTCCTTCCACTCGTCGGCAGACGTCAGTTGCCGCAGCTCGCCGCCGGAGGCAGGCACCACGAAAACAGCGTTAGACCTGTACTTGGGCATGCCAAAGGCAGCGATGAACTTGCCATCAGGTGACCAGCGGACGGAGTACTCCTCCCAGCCGTGGCTCACATGGGCGAGTTTGCGGGGTTTTCCGCCGGCAGCGGCAATGACGTAAAGATCGTTGCCGTCCGCGTATGCCAACTCAGAGCTGTCAGGAGACCACTGCGGCACCACGTACGATGTCTTTTCTTTTGTAATTTGCACCAAAAATTTCGGCTCTCCTCCACTTGCCGCTATTGTAAAAAGGCCATGCTCGTTGCCGAGTTTGGTCGAGTACGCAAGGGTCTGACCATCGCCGGAGAGTTCGAAGCTGCGATAGTGCTTTCCATGGTGGGGAAGACTCTCGGTCAATCGCCGCGGTACGCCTCCCTGGCACGGCACGGCATATATTCCCTCTTCACCCGGCGAGTCGTTCACATAATAGACAGTTTGTCCATCCGGTGACAGTTCCGGCGAATACTCGCTACAACGAACCAGCGTACGGGATTCCTGCGGCGATGAAGAGTCCGCCACCTGGATGGATGTATTTACTTTGAACATGCTAAAGCCGATGCGACTGCCGTCGCCAAGCACCTTGGGGTCCAGGACAACCGTATCTTTGAAAAATGTCACTTGCCGGGGCTCGCCTGTCGCAAGGCCATTTTCCTGGTCCATGGAGAGTTTCCAGATATTCAATGTATCGGTTCTCCCCGAGACAAAGTAGAGGGTACGGCCGTCAGGGGCCCATGTGGGACCCTTGCTGGACCCCGGCAGGTTAGTGAGACGACGGTCTGGGCCTCCCGAAACGGGAAGAATACAGAGATTCGAGCCAGACTCGTTTTTCTTCCTCCGGTTAGACACGAACCAACGTCCATTCGGCGAATAACCACGTCCCCACAGCTCACGGGCGACATAAGGCAATTCTTTCCTTGAGAAGGACCTAACTTCATTGCCGTACAGTGTAAGCGTGCGAGTATATTCGTTGGTGTGGTAGGTCAGATGGCCATCAGGTGTCCAAAAGATCGAAAAAATCACTCGGTTCGTCACATCGGGACCGATCTGCCGAGGCGCTCCACCGTCAGGATTGAGGACAAAAATGGCGCTTACGATCTCTGCACCCGAATCCGGCGGCGTTTCTCTCCTTAGCGTATAGGCAATTAACCGGCCATCGGGTGACCAGCGCGTCCAAAGGACCTGCTCCCATTCCCCTAAATCATCGAGAAGCGGTCGTTTAATGGTTGCGGTCTGGTCGGTGATGTATAAATTGTTCTTAGCTTGAAATACAATCCGGTCACCGTCGGGCGAGAAGTCACATATACCAACAGGCATGCCGGCCATTTGGTCATCAAGGACAAGGCGGTAATTAGGCGTCGGCTGTTCAATCTTCCCCGTTAAACGCTCTGAGCTTAAAAAAGTCAGCGTCGTAGCTACTGCGCCAATAGCCAAAGCGGCCGCAACTAAAGAAACGGTTATTACTGCTACACGATTGCGCCGAACAAACTTACGCAACCGGTAAGTTATGCTCGGCGGCGCCGCCTGCACTGGTTTGTTATTGAGATGCCGTTCGACATCGGCAGCTAATTCGACGGCTCTCTCGTACCGCCGCGTCCGGTCCTTCTCCAGCGTCTTCATGATAATCAAGTCCAGATCGCCACGCAGAAGCTTCCGCAGCAAATCCGGGCTGACTTTGCGGTGCTTGGCGACGTCAGTCAACGCCTCGCCCATCGCGCTTAGCCTGATCGAAGGCTTGTCCGGCTCATCTTCGCGGATGATCCGCTGCATTTCGCCGTACCCCGCTTCACGCAGCTTCTCTGCATCGAACGGAGTAACCCCGGTCAGTAGCTGATAAAGCAGAACGCCGAGCGAGTAGATATCGCTGCGGGCGTCAATATCAAGCCCGCTGAATTCCGCCTGTTCGGGGCTCATATACTCCGGCGTACCTATCATCTGGGCAAACCGGGTAAAGACCGTTTTTTCCGTGAGTCGATGCGCAGTAGCCTTGGCGATGCCGAAATCAATCACTTTCGGAACCGGTTTGCCATCGTGCAGTGTAATCAGCACATTCGAAGGCTTAATGTCGCGGTGGATGATTCCTTTTTGATGCGCATGCTGAACGGCCTTGCAGACATCGACAAAAAGCTCCAAACGCTGCCGAGTGTCGAGATTGTTCTTGTCGCAGTATTCGGTTATAGGTATGCCCTTGACCAGCTCCATCACAAAGTATGGCCGGCCCGTATCGGTAGCCCCGGCATCGAACACCTTGGCGATATTAGGATGGTCCATCATCGCCAGAGCCTGGCGTTCGGCCTCGAATCGAGCAATGACGGATTTGGTGTCCATACCCAATTTGATAATTTTAAGGGCAACCCTTCGATTGATAGGCTTGGTCTGCTCAGCCATATAAACCACACCGAAACCACCTTCTCCCACCTTCTCCAAAAGTTTATACCGCCCGATTTTCGTGCCGGGGCCTTCGGAGATGGGAGATTCGTCCAGCGTAACATCCGGGTCCAAATCAGGTACATCTAAAAAGCTGCCGGCTTTTTCATGAGCTTTGAGCAAAGCCTCTACTTCCGCCCGTAGCTTTGGATTCTCTTTGCAGGCATTTTCCAGATATTGGGCTCTTTTTGCCGGATCTTCTATTTCAATCGCATTTTGAAAAATTTCACCTGCCTCTTTGAAATTTTCTGTTGCCATGATTTTTTGCTACCTTATCAGGCCTTTCACCGTCTTATTCTTTGCCCATATTAAGTAATGCGCCGTTCGGGCCGGTTTCGGGCCATAATTCTTATGAAAAAAGAAGTTTTTTTTCTCCGCTTTCGCTACAGTTCTTCTTTAACCTGCCGGTACAGCCAGGCCCGGGTGTGGGCCCAATACCTTTTAGCTGTCCTCTCCGGCAGATTGAGAAGGCAGGCCGCCTGTTCGAGTGTCAGCCCGGCAAAATAACGGAGTTTGACCAGGTCGGCTTTTACCCTGTCCATCTTTGCAAGCCTTTTAAGGGCTTCATTCAGCGCGATAAGATCGTCCGATGGTGCTCCAATAACAATCTCAGTATCATTGAGATCGATTTTTTGCCGGCCACCGCTGTGCTTGAGGCGTTGTTTGCGGCGGGCGTTATCGATCAGGATTCGCCGCATCGCTTCTGCTGCGGCGGAGAAGAAATGGGTGCGTCCGCTGAAATTCTGCGCTTCGGCGCCCACCAGCTTGATATAGGCCTCATGGACGAGTGCCGTGGCTTGGAGCGTCTGGCCCGGCGGCTCATGCGACATCTTCTGGGCGGCCAAATGACGCAGTTCCTGATAGACAAGAGGAAGCAGCTCATCCGCAGCCCGGGCATCGCCCTTCTCGATGGCTGCTAATATGCGGGTAACGTCGCTCATGATAAGTATTTTTTATTAGAAAAT
>DQCG01000155.1:0-656 GCA_003533825.1 Phycisphaerales bacterium | reverse complement strand
AGTATTTGTACATAAAATATCCCATACGATAGTTAAACCATAACGATTTGTGTAAGGATAAAAATAATAAGGAAAGGAGTTATTATGGTATTCAGCTTTCTCGATATTGCGGTGTTTGTGGGCTTCATTACCGCAGTAATCACAATCGGACTTTGGAAGAGCCGTCACGAAAAGACGAGCGAAGACTATTTCCTGGCAGGCCGCGGCCTGAAATGGTGGCTGATCGGATTCTCGCTGATCGCCGCCAACATTTCATCGGAACAATTGGTGGGCATGAGCGGCAACGCAGCCAGTCATGTCGGCCTGGCGATAGCCAGCTACGAGTGGATGGCGGCTATCACGCTGGTTGTGGTCGGATTCTTCTTTCTGCCATATTTCCTGAGGGCGGGTATCTATACAATGCCCGAGTTTCTCGAAGTACGCTACAACGCCGCGGCCCGCACTATTATGGCGGTCGGAACTATCTTTCTTTATCTTGTACTTCTCGGTTCGGTGACATATTCCGGCGCCCTGACAATACAGACCATGGCCGGAAAGATGGGCCGGGATGTTTCATTGTTGCAGGCGGCTATTGTAATCGGTTTTATCGCGATGGTTTATGTTACCGCCGGCGGTCTTAAAGCCTGTGCATGGGCCGACCTGATTCAGGGAAGCGC
>DQCG01000122.1 GCA_003533825.1 Phycisphaerales bacterium | reverse complement strand
CGGGTTACGCTCTGCGGGCCGTCGCACTTCGCCGGATGGAGCGTTACGGTAAAGCGATTGAGAATCACAATCGAGCCATCGAGCTGGCGGGTGACACTTATCCCGACATAACAGAACTTTACGATCAGCGGCGCGAGACCTATTTTCGTATGGGCAATTATGAACAGTCGCTGGCCGATGCGAAAGAGTGTGTCGAAAGACGGCCGGATGCAGCCGACTACAAATCCGGACTTCTTGTGGCCCTGGTGGCGATGGGCAGGTATAGTGAGGCTGATGCAGAGAGTGCTACTCCACCCGGTGTACTCATGTATCACTTTATCCCACGGTTGGCAAACTATGTGGCTGATTCTCTTGAATCCGGCCGAGAAATCTCGCTGCCGGATCGCACAGAAATCGGCATCACCGCAAGGCTCATGCGCTCAACCCACCGCGGTTATCAAGAGCTTTACTCAAAAGCTCGCAGGCTGGTTCCGAACGGAGCAGCGGCCGATTACTCTCCCGGCGGACACGAGCTGGTATATGCCCGCCACGATCCTGACAGTGTATGGGGTTACCAAACGCCGCTTTCTGAATTCAAGAAGGTCGGATCAAAGGGAATTGATATCATCGAGGACCTCGAACGGGATACACTTCGATCGTTGGTAAGCTTCGGCCATTTTCCCAGGTGGTCGCCGGACGGCAAGTACATCGCCTTTGTCAAGTCACCATATTCGTTTCGGTCTGCATTCGAACAGATATACATCGTACCGGCGGCAGGCGGCGTTCCCTCGTACATGGGCAAAGGAGTGCTTCTGGGCTGGTCGAGGGATTCAAAGCATTTGTATTACCTTCGTTACCTTGATGACTGGTTCATCTACAAGANNATCGCTTATGAGCACAGGGGCGAAATCCTGATTACGGATGTGGAAACTCAAGAAACGGTCGCGACCTGGAGGCTGCCGATTCTTCCGGTTTACTACGAGTCTGCATGGAGACGGCCGATGCCAACCGACTATGAACCAATCCCTATCGAATGGTCCCCGACAGGACGCGAGCTTAGTATCGGTTCGGAACTCACGCCTTTTGGCTTTTGGATTTACAATTTAGATACTGGTACAGCTTCCCGGGTACTTTCAGGGACGGTTATATGGGGACGCTGGTCGCGGGATGGGACAAAGATGGTACTGGTAGTTGGTAGTCCCATGTGGGAAATCTGGGAGGTGGATATCGACCCAAACCGGCCGACGATTGAATCACTGGGCCCTGGCCTAACCAAACAACAGCACTGTCGGGATATGATCTCCGATATGGAGGACTGGATTGCGGGCTGGTCAAAAGCAATAAGTACTACGCTATCAGGGCGTTTAGAGGCCTTCTGCCACGCCGGGCTTGGTCAGGAAGACGAGACCGTTGCAGGCCTCGACAAATGGCTCGGAAGCTTGTCTACCTGGCCGGAAACGCAGCCTCCAACGTACTGGCAAATAGCCAATTGTTTACTCGACTGTTACGCCCCGGGAACGGATGATGGCAGCTCGTCACTTAGCCTGGCCGCCAGAATAGCTGAACTTGCGCGGGAGGCATGGGCGGGGGAGGTCTTGCTTGGCATGGCGTACTATCGCGCCGGGGCTTACGAAGAGGCCATGTCCCACCTGGAACAAGCCGAGCAGTTTCGCGTCCAAAGCGGGGCCAAACTGTACCCCGACCAAATGGCATATACTGCGATGACGTTATACAGATTAGGCCGCAGGCAGGAAGCTGAAGAAACTCTCGGCAGACTTCGCGCCATGTTCCTGCAAAACACCAGTCACGATGACTTTCAGCCTTTGGTAAAGGCCGAGAAGGTTTTAACGGAGGAGAACCGGTTGCTCCCGGCGGTGTGGGATCATATTGAGCATGGGTACCTGGATAAGGCACTTGAACTCCTGGTCGCAACAAGAGAGTTGGTGCAGCCATCTGACTCTCAGGCCAAAGCCGCCACAAGGAGTGCGGAATTCCAACTGGCCCTGCGGTTTGCCGCGCGGGGGCAAGGGTATGAGCAGCGAAGCGAATACGGCAGAGCCGCCAATGAGTTTGAATCGGCGGCCGAGGCCGCTCCGTGGCACGCCGAGATGTCGAATCTGCTGGCCCGGTTCCAGGCAACATGTTCTAAGGCGGAGTTTCGTGATGGAGCCGGGGCGGTTCAGAATGCCACGAAGGCGTGTGAGCTAAGCAATTGGAATAATTATCACTACATCGACACACTGGCGGCTGCTTATGCCCAGGCGGGCCGGTTCGAGGAAGCTGCAAAATGGCAGAACCAGGCCATAACAAAGCTGTCCGCAGATGTACGGCCCGGCTCGCGAGCGCAATATCAAGCGAAGCTCAAACTATACCAGGAAGGCCAATCGTATCATGGACAATATTTGCTTACCGGCAAACTCATAGCACGGTATGGCTTTGACGATATAATCGGCAATACCGTGCCCGACTCGTCAGGAAATAAATTAGATGGTATCTTCATCGGCGATGCAAGGGTAGTTGACGATCCGGTAAGGGGCAAGGTGCTTGAACTGGACGGAGACGGTGACGGCGTGGATTGCGGAAATGATTCATTTTTCGCAATTGCCGAACAGATTACCATATCGAGCTGGTTCAAGGCGAACGGACCTCTTGAATATTGGCGTACAATCGTCTCCAAAGGAAGCTGTTGGAAACTGCAAAGCCGGCCAAACACCCTGAAGTTCGTATGCGGTGTGAACGTACCAGGTGACTATGGTGTGGACAGCGGAATCCGCGGTAAGAAGAACATTAATGATGATAGTTGGCATCATGTCGCGGGAGTGTACAACGGGAAGACGACGACGTTGTACTTTGACGGCCGGCGCGATGTATCGGCCGGAACATCAGGGCGCATTACAGCGAACAGCTTCAACGTGTGGATTGGGTCGGATTCGCAGCGAAACGAACGCACCTGGAATGGTCTCATTGACGATGTAAGAATATATAGTTATGCCCTGAGTGAAGACGAGATTAGAGAACTCTATGCCGGCATAGAGCCAGCTCCTTAGAGAATTCACGGCAGGGATTGTACGATCTGCTGAATAGGGCGGGATATTCGTAGCTTTTGCCTCGGCAACAACATGAAAAGGCAGATTCCCGGTTATAGCAGCAATATAAAAAAATCATCCAAACGCCGGATAAAGTCAAATCAGTTTGCATCAGAATCAGTATTAGGTGCCCTAAGTTTTCTCCGTAAGGCACAGCAAAACCAGTCGACGGTTATCTTCCTCGGAATCTTCAGAGTTATGGGTGTTCCAGCTATAACAATTTAGACTGTTGGTATATTCGCACAAGAAAACAATATCGTCATTGTATTGATCATGCATGTTACATGCTCTGAAACAATCTTCTCGATCAAGATCGAACAGCAAGAGCCAGTCAATACCAGAACTTCCCGTCAGGCAATCTTGTTTTTCATCGTCGAAGACAGTCAAGCCTTTCTGCAGGAAGAACGAACCATTCAATCGATCGGTGCTTCCGCTGCCGTCTATAAGATTATTAACCCGGGTCGTATAATCTCGCGGAGAATTCCATTCAGCCAAAATAGCCATAAGAGGCTCGTCGAAACTTTGTTCCGGGGCTACCTTTGCTATACCGAAATCGGCATCATCAATATCAAAAATGGTCGTACCGCCAATCAGAATGTCATCCCCGGAATTGCCTATTATCCGGTCGCGGTCGTCACCTCCGATCAGTACATCCCGTCCCCCTCCTCCCCTGATACTATCATTATCTTCCGCACCGAGAATAACATCAGCGCCATTGCCGCCCTTTAGCTTATCACTGCCGGAACCGCCGTCTATAATAACGGTGATATCGATATTGCCCGCTACAGTCACCTTATCGTTTCCATCACATACCAAGACCACAATTTTATTGATTTGAGAGGCATCAAATACTTCAAAACCTCGACCTCTATTATTTCCATGGCCTTTGTGAGACAGGAAGTTGGCATGTACTTTGAGTCGAGAGCTTTTACATGATTTGGTCATATTTATCGTCACATGGTCATCAGCACACGTGCCGATTATCTGCAGGACTCCATCAACGACTCTGACCCCGGTAAATGCCTGAGAAATAATATTTACATCCGAGCCGGTGTCATCATCGGTAACTGTGAGCTTTATTTCATAGATTCCACCGTCCGTATAGATATGGCTTGCAGAAACCGAGCCGGCCCCACCGGCCTCGTCAATCTGTCCCGTAGTGATTGTACCGTCACCCCAGTCGATAGTTGCGGAGTGGCTATCCAGTGTGCCTATGTCCGTAAACTCGGCAAAGATAGAGACTTCTCTTTTGCCGGCACTTCCGCAGCATCCGCCGGAATCTGTGGAGAAAGCAACGATCTCAGGAGCAAGATTATTTACCGTGACTCTCGCCAAAGCGGTATCACTACCGTCTTCAAGATCGGTTATTACGATTCCGACCGTATAATCGTCTTTTTCCGTCCCTGAAGGTTTATCGTCAAGATACCAATGTTCTGCTGAAAAACTCCGGTCACCAACAGGAAGTGCAATAATATCACCGAAACCGTCTCCCCAGTCTATCACCAGCGTATGAGTATTAAGCATATCAGGATCAATAAAATTTCCGGCCAGGGTAGCTATGTCATTTTCATTAATATTTTCCGTAATGAATATTTGAGTTATCTCAGGAACCTGGCCGCTTGTGCTGCTAATAGTCACTGTTACTGTATCGGTTCCTGAAGCACCATCGTTATCAGTTACAGTCAGCGTAACTGTGTAGACCCCGTTATCTGCATAGGCATGGCTCGTATCCAATTCGACGGAGGTCGCGCCGTCTCCGAAGTCCCACAGGCAAGTATGAGTATCCAGTACGCCCGGATCGGTGAATGTCCCGGCGAAGCTCACGGTATCGCCTTCGTCGGCGGTCTGGTCGGGGCCGGCATCGATTGTTGGAGCCACATTAACAACCGTGACGGTCAGAGTATCGGTTCCGGAATCACCGTCATTATCCGTTACAGTCAATGTAACTGTGTAGACTCCGTTATCTGCGTAGGCGTGGCTCGTATCCAATTCGCCGGAGGTCTCGCCGTCTCCGAAGTCCCATAGATAAGTATGGGTATCCAGCACGCTCGGATCGGTGAATGAGCCGAAGAAGCTCACGGTATCGCCTTCATTGGCGGTCTGATCGGGACCGGCTTCGACTATTGGGGCTACGTTGGCAACCGTAACGACCAGAGTATCGGTTCCGGAATCGCCGTCATTATCCGTTACAGTCAATGTAACTGTGTAAACCCCGTTATCTATGTAGACATGGCTCGTATCCAACTCGACGGAGGTCGCGCCGTCTCCGAAGTCCCACAGGCAAGTATGAGTATCCAGTACGCCCGGATCGGTAAAGGTCCCGGAGAAGCTCACGGTATCGCCTTCGTTGGCGGTCTGGTCCGGGCCGGCTTCGACTATTGGAGCCACATTAACAACCGTGACGGCCAGAGTATCGGTTCCGGAATCGCCGTCATTATCCGTTACAGTCAATGTAACTGTGTAAATCCCATTATCTGCGTAAATGTGGCTCGTATCCAATTCGCTGGAGGTCGCGCCGTCTCCGAAGTCCCACAGGTAGGTATGGGTATCCAGCACGCCCGGATCTGTAAATGAGCCGGAGAAGCTCACGGTATCGCCTTCATTGGCGGTCTGGTCAGAACCGGCATCGATTGTTGGAGCCACATTAACAACCGTGACGGCCAGAGTATCGGCTCCGGAATCGCCGTCATTATCCGTTACAGTCAATGTAACTGTGTAAACTCCGTTATCTGCGTAAGCGTGGCTCGTATCCAATTCGACGGAGGATGTGCCGTCTCCGAAATCCCACAGGTAAGTATGAGTATCCAGTACGCCCGGATCGGTGAAGGTGCCGGCGAAGTTCACGGTATCGCCTTCATTGGCGGCCTGGTCCGGGCCAGCTTCGACTATTGGAGCCACGTTGACAACCGTGACGGCCAGAGTATCGGCTCCGGAATCGCCGTCATTATCCGTTACAGTCAATGTAACTGTGTAAACCCCGTTATCCTCGTAGACATGGCTCGTATGCAATTCACTGGAGATCGCACCGTCTCCGAAGTCCCACAGATAAGTATGAGTATCTAGTCTCAGAACAAGTGTAG
>DQCG01000603.1:1120-5430 GCA_003533825.1 Phycisphaerales bacterium | reverse complement strand
CCTGATAGTCGGCCAGGTCCATATGCTTGACGAAATCGCTCAACTGGCAAGGCGTCAATATCCTTATGACAGGCCGGGAATGATTGATCTCGACGAAAATGCGTTTCAGAAGGATGTAAGCATAACAAACGGAGATTACAATGCAGAGATGCTTGGACGGCGTCAGAATTGGTTTTTTACAGATTTGAAAGCTAAAGAAATCAGGAAAGAAGGTCTGAGCGAATACTTCCTTTATACGATTGAGGGTACAGAAACCATTCCTAACGAATGGGGCAAACGGCTGCTCTCATTCGAGGCCGAAGATATCGCCGTAGAGAGTTTGTATAAATTCGACGAAGAGCGCTGGGGCAACCAGACAATCAGATTCGTCAAGTTCGCAAACGACGACAAGCATAACCTGGGCCAGACGCCGATACCGGATGGGAATGTGAAGATATTCAGCTTCGCCGATGAACAGGGCCATCTGTCTTACGTCGGCGGCACGAATATCAAGTACATTCCAGTGGATGAAGAAGTCGAGCTGAATCTCGGGCCGGCCAGGCTCGTCGAGATTGAACCGAAGCTGATGGATTTCAAAACAGAAAACTACCGCTTCGACCGCCGTGACAACATCGCCGGATGGGATGAGATTCGGATTTGGAAAATCGAAGTTACAAACACGCGAACGCTTCCGATTCAGATCGAAATCACCCGCGGTTTTGGCACCGCGTACTGGACATTGCAGTCTGAGACCCCCTACGAAAAACACGATGCCACGCACGCTCGTTTTATGCTGGAGCTCGAGCCGCGAAGCAAGCAGGCACTTGAATATACGGTTAGAACATATCATGGTACGAGAGAAGAATCGCTGAGACAATAAAAACAAAAACAGAAATATAATTTAGGAGATTGAATTATGAACAGTAAAAGAAACACAATTATGGCAATGGTTTTGGTTGTTGGTGTTGCTGCTATCGCTGAAGCCAGAATCAAGCTTGTAGCACTGCCCGAACGTGCGGCAACGGTGATTCGGCTGGATAATCCCCGGGCTACGCTGATTGAGGAAGAGCGCGTGCTGACATTACAGGAAGGGCTCAACAAGGTGGACTTCTCGTGGAAAGGTGTTTCTATCGACGCCGACTCGATTCGGCTGAGAACACTCGACCATCCGGACAAAGTAACGCTTCTCAGTGTCAGCTATCCACCGAATGAAGCCGCTCTTGTCTGGGATATCAGCAGCGATAGCGACTACGCCGAGACGGTTCGAATCAGCTATCTTCTGAGTAATATCGACAGGCTGATTACTTACAAGGCGGTCGCCGACAAGGCCGAAACTTTTGTGGATTTGAAGAGCTACCTGGTGCTGAGGAACTTCTCCGGCGAGGATTTCGACAAGGCCCGCGTGCTGCTGGATTACGGCGAGGCCTTCGAGCAAGGCATCGCCCACGAGGAGACCAAGCAGATGCTGTTTCTAAAATCCCCCAAGGTGCCGATTACGAAGGTCTGGAAATTCGATGCGGCCAAGCTGCCGTGGGACCCGGAGAAGCTGGAAAATCAAAACGTGGGAATCCCGGTCAGCTATCGCATCGTCAATGAGACCAAAAGCAGCTTAGGTGAGTTTTCCCTGTGGGGCGGCAAGGCACGACTCTTCCAGGACGATGGCCACGAGAGTACCATCTTTCTGGGTGAGGATGTCACCGGACTGGTGCCGGTCGGCGAGAAGATGGAGCTTTATATCGGCGACAGCCGGGATATCGTAGTGACCCAGCGAAAAATGCAGGATACCCGCGTTGTCACACATAAGAACAATCGAGGCGATGTTGTTCTTTATGATACCAACGAGCAAATCACCGCCAAGATCGAGAATTTCAAGGACAGCAGCGCTATGCTGACGATGATCCAGCATATCCCGGGTCAGTGGGATATGGAAAGCTGCAATATGAAGTACGAGAAAAAGGACTCCAATACACTTGAGTTCGAGATTCAATTGCCCGCTCGCACCCAGGCCGGACCGGCCGTGAAGGAATTAAAGATGACCTATCATCGCCGGCATTTAAGGCCTGGAAGAGAGCCGCAGACGCCAGTTAGAAGATAATGAGATTCAATCCTTTTTCGTAAAGGAGCAGCAAAATGAAACGTATAGCAATAGTGTTACTGATAATCGTCGCGACGACCGACGTCGGCCGGGCTAAAGTCGACCTGGTGACATTACCTTCGCGGGATACGGTGCAGCTTACGATTTATAACTCGGCGGATATGACATTAGTGCGCGAAAGTCGAGCGCTGACACTGAAAAACGGCGAAAACAAGCTGCAATTCTCATGGGCTAATACGCTTATCGATCCGACCAGCCTGGAAATGCTGCCGCAAGCCAATGCGGACAAGATTGACATCGCCGATCTGACCTATCCGCCCCGAGTCAGGAATCTCGGTTTGTGGAATATCGAAAGCGGTGTTAACGGCAAAGTCCCGGTGGAAATTACATATCTGACCAGCGGCTTGTCATGGCGGGCATTCTATATGGGTACGCTAACCGAGAATGAGAAGACGATGCAGCTTAAAGGTTATGTAGTTGTCACCAACAACAGCGGTGAAGATTACGAGAACGCACAAACACGGTTAATTGTCGGCAAGGTCCATATCCTCGACCAGATCGCAGAGCTTGCAAGGCGGCAATATCCCTACGGTCGGCCGGGACAAGTTCCCCCACCGCCGGCTATGCCGGCTCCACAGGAAGAATCCAGAAGCAGGGCCAGGGTGACGATGGAGAAACTCGCCACCATGCCGAGTATAGCGAAAGAAGTCAAAAAGGAAGGGCTCAGCGAATATTTTCTCTATACCATCGAGGGAACCGAGACAATACCAAACGGCTGGTCTAAAAGGCTACTGAGTTTTAATGTTGACCAGGTACCGGTCATAAATCTGTACAAATATGAAGAGGAAAGATACGGACCGAGCGTCGTTCGGTTTCTGAGCTTCAAAAACGACAAAGAGCACAAACTGGGCGAGACACCCATCCCCGGAGGGATGCTGAAAGTCTATCGAGGCGTCGGCGATCAAGGACACTTGTCATACACCGGCCAGTCTTCGTTCAAGTATATCCCTGTTGATGAAGACGTTGAGCTCAATCTCGGGCCGGTTGCCAATCTCGTGGTCGAGCCGAAGTTAATGGATTTCAAGACGGAAAACTACAGGTTCGACCGCCGCGACAATGTCTCAGGCTGGGATGAAATCCGTACGTTCAAGATAGAAGTGAGGAACACCCGCGACATTAACGTCAAGGTCGAGATAAAACGCAACTTCAATACGCAGTACTGGGATATCGACAACAATGGCGATTTCGGTTCATTCGAAAAGGTTGACCTGGACACGATTAAGTTCACGCTCGACTTACAGCCGAGATCAACAAAGAAATTCGGCTATATCCTTAGAACATATCACGGCGTCAGGCAAGAGGATTGGACCAGTACGGAGCAGTAAACATCCACAGATTATAAGTCCCCCCGGCAAGATATAACCGGGGGGATATTAACCATTAATTCTAAGATTTTCAAACAGATTCGGCCGCTTCCATTTTAGTCTGGAAGACATCGAACTGCGGGCCGTACTGCTGCAGGTAGTAAAGAGAATAAGACCGTTTGAAAATCAGCACAGGCAACAGTATTACGGTGCCGATATAAGGTACGTACAGCAGGCAGCTTACACAACAAATACAAATGCCTATACAAAAGCCGATGAAGACAATCGCCCCAATTACTATTTTTATCACAATCTGGAAAAGCAGGTAGAGGGTAAAACGAAGCTTATTCGCCGATAGAATGGTCATGAACTCACGCCAGCCTGCGATACAACTCGTCATTCGCAAAAACATGATCGGCACGACAAAATCAAAAGTAAATTTCTTCACTAAAAACAGAAATATCGAAAGAGCAAATATAGTCACACACAAAACTACAAGCCAGGGGATAGAAATTATGGCGGGTGCCGAACCGGTTACCATCATAACAACCAGTACAATAATGCTGATTATTGGGACAACCACAATAACGAAGCTGATAATCCCAAGCACAATTCGGAACAGAAACAAGCTATTTCCCTGCGGCCTGAATTTTTGCCACGGGAATACAACCTGGGCTTGATTCGTCGCCACACAGTGAAGAAACATGAACCTGCCCCTGCTATTGAGCCAAACAACCAAAAGGCTGATGAGGATGACTATAACAAAGACGGTCACAGCTACGGGTACAATCCAAAACATGTTGTCTGAAATGAAGTTTCTTGCCGTCTCAATACCCTCTCTAATTTGTTCTCGGAATCCATGCTCTCCACGT
>DQCG01000603.1:0-1075 GCA_003533825.1 Phycisphaerales bacterium | reverse complement strand
ATAATAAACCACTTGCGCAAGTCGAAAGGGCTAAAGAGTATTAACTTTACCCTGTTGATACCCGGGGTGACCGGATCAATTACACTTACTCTATTGGGTTGCTCGGAATTCATTAAATATGTCCTACAGGATAAGTTAGCCAATTAAAGAGCACTGTAAAAACAACTGCCACGTCTCCGTACGGCATCAAATACTATTTCATATACCGGTTCCTATTAAATATTATGCGCGAAGAGGGCAAGTTATTCACACTTTTTTGAAATTTTCTTCGCCAGTGCCCGTTGTGTCCTGAAATTATATTTCCAGCCTTGGGCGTGCTCGGTCCTGAACGGCACAAAGTCCGGCATTAGCGGTTGCACCAAGCTCGTCGTTTTTAAGAGCGGGAGAATGAGACTATTTTGCATGTATGCTTTCACGCAACCTGACTTTGCTGTTTAAATGAGCGCAATTCCCTCTCAATCGGCCATTCGGCAAAGGCAAGAACAAAGAGCATAATTAGATTCGCTATGGGCACAAGCATTAAAAGGCCAAGGGCCCAACTGTAGCCGGTCTTGGAAAATATTTTGCAGAAGACCAATATCTGTATACCAACAGTAATCAACGTTATAAGCATCATGAAAATGAGGAAAATCGCCCCGAATGCAGGGGACACATTAGGTTGAAACTGCATTTTTTCTCCTTTAAAAAAGATTTTAGAAATTACGTCAATAGCTCACAGCTTGCCGAGCTCGGATATAGCTTGAGCTATCCAGTCGCGTCGGGCCTCGATCGGAGCAGGATTTTTAGTAAAAGTGGTCATATCGCTTGTAATGTCCTCGGGCACTTCGAGAAGGGCAACGTATTTTTGTTTCCGGCCGACAGTAAGTTTGTCCTTTTTGGCTTCGATAAGTTTTCTTAAGATAACCAAGTATTCGTAGTCTTCAATGCCATCCCGCAGCATTTCCCAGCGGATACTGTCGACCGGGCCTTCGAGAACAGGCCCGGATGGATGCGCATCAGCGGCGGCCTCGGGCGGATAAATGAAACGGCCGTCACCATTGCCCCAGGGCCTTTTCTCGCCCTTGGGCGTGCTGTA
>DQCG01000701.1:232-5087 GCA_003533825.1 Phycisphaerales bacterium | reverse complement strand
ACGAGCGGCGAATCATGTATATTGTAACTACTCAGCGACCTTCTTCTCTGCTTTGGTTGTAGACGGCATCGGTCCGGTGAACTCAGTGACATCAAAGGCATTCTGCTCAATTTCCGTCATGACCGGCTCCGTGATAATCCGCGGTGTGATGAACACGACCAGTTCGGTGGTAGCCGTCGATTCACCTTCGAATCTGAAGAGCCGGCCGAGTACGGGAACGTCGCCCAGCAAGGGCACTTTGTTAACCTGCATGCTTGTTTCTTTCTTTCGCAGGCCGCCCAGGACAACCGCCTGGCCGTCTTTGACAAGTGCGATAGTGTTGACTTTACGAGTGTCAACAACAGGGACGTTACTCGCAGCAACCTGAACTCGTGTCACAAGAACGCTGAATTCCGGCGCAATGTTCAATCTCAACATATTTTCACCCGCGACATGTGGGGTAACAACGAGCTTGACGCCGACGTTTTTGAATTTCACAGTCTCGGTAGTGCTGCCCGCCGTAATGGTTCGTTCTACGTAGGGATGCTCGGTCACGATATCGAAAGTGGCCTCCTCGTTGTCGAGGACCAGGATTCTCGGATTCGCGAGAAGCTTGGCATCGATATCCTCCTTCTCGGCCCTCAGCATCGCTTCCAAATCGATGTGTTCGTTGAGCAGGCCGAAACGCAGGTATCCCTGTGTGCTATTTTCTGTTTTGTTTGTTCCGGCGAGAAATCCGGCAGCGAGAGACGGGTCGGTTCTGCTGCCGATGTAAGTATCAATACCTCCCTTTTCGACGACAATATCGTTATTAATTGGATAGCCGAAATCGTCCCGGTTGGTTCGCCTGCCTGCATACCAGTCGATACCGAGATCGAGGTTGTCCTTGCTCGTGATGTCATAGATTCTGACTTCGACAAGTACCTGTGGTGTCATGCGGTCGACTGTAGTAAGCAGGTTCCTAATGTCTCTGACTTTGCTCTCTATGTCGGTAACAATGATATGACTGGTGCCTTCAATGGAGGAAACCGAGCCCTGTGGCGACTTGAATTTGTCCAGAGCTTCCACGACCTGTTTGACATCCGCGTAAACAATTTCAAATGTTTCCGTAACAAGTCTCTCGGCTATCTGGGGCATTTCTTCCTGCGATAGTATCCGGATCACGTTCTCACCTACTATATAGTCGGCTCCGTGCACGGTTAGAATACCGCGCAGGGCCTCTTCGAGCGAGACTTCGGTCAGCGAGACGGTGACATTCCCGGTGACATTGGGGCTCATGATGAGGTCGACGTCCACCTGGTCGGCCAATTGTCTTATTAAGGTGCCGATAGGGACCTCATTGACGTCGATACAGACGACTTTTTGCATCCGCTGCTCAAGTTCGGTCATGACTTTTGTCTTTGCTGCCTGCTCGCTGTCGTACTCGGCACTGACTGAAACGCACCAAAAACAAACAACTGTAAAAATGACCAAAAATTTAAGACGGCCGGATTTTGTTGTGAAGATTTTCATGGTAACTCCTCCCTTTCTAACTTGGATCTGACTCAAAATTTTTCAATTCATCTTTATGCAGTATCCTTTTTCACTTTCTTATAAAGACTGCACATATCCCTCTTAGTACCTGTGTATATCGAATATCTTATTCGATTCTATTCACGCATCTTTTGTACCCACCTTTTTCCGTTTTTCTCAAATTCAACCCTGTCTCTTTCTATTCTTACAATGGTAACGCCGTCAACTTTATCCCCGACGTATGCGATTTTAGAGCCGATAAACGCGGAAGGTTTGTCCGCCGAATACACGATGTCTTTGACTTTTATGGCTACCGGATTTGTCTCAACCACGGTTACGTTTGGTCCTTCGCCCGGATTTTCATCCTGCCCGGCGTTCTGGCTTTCATCCTGGCCAGGCAATTTGATCGGGTCCCTCGTAATAGCCGGCAATGGTTCCGGAACCTGCCAGTCGATTTCGATGCCGGAACCGGTGTTGGCGACTTCGACTGGAGCGTTATCTTTCGGTGCACCGTTTGTTTTGTCCGGAGCTTTGCTGATGAACTGCCTGAGCAAAAAGACCATTACTACCAAGAGGATCGGCACCATAATCACTAATGCTTTTTGTTTTGCGGGACTGGCGCCCGGTTTTGGTGTAAAGAGCTTGTCCTTGATCTGCTGCACGAGACCCTGGCTGGGCATTTCTATAAACGGGTCGCTTTCAAGCTGTTTGACCGGTTCAGGTTCCTTGGATGACTCCCTGGATTGAGGGAGTTTTTTAACCAGAGGAATCTTTGGCGTCTGATGGTTCGCAGTCATCGGTTTTGGAAAGACACTGGCGGACTGCTCCGGCTCGGCTTTATCCGATGAATCCTCGGCTTGATTGAGTGTTTTAAGCAGAGGACTCTGCGGCATCTGATGGTTGGCAGTCATCGGTTTTGGAAAGACATTGGCGGACTGCTCCGGCTCGGCTTTATCCGATGAATCCTCGGCTTGATTGAGTGTTTTAAGCAGAGAACTCTGCGGCATCTGATGGTTGGCAGTCATCGGTTTTGGAAAGACATTGGCGGACTGTTCCGGTTCGGCTTTATCAACTGAATCCTCAGCTTGATTGAGTGTCTTAATCAGAGGACTCTGCGGCATCTGATGGTTGGCAGGCGTCGGTTTCGGAAAAATACCGACGGACTGGTCCGGCTCGGCTTTATCCGATGAATCCTCGGCTTGATTGAGTGTTTTAATAAAAGGACTCTGTGGCACCTGGTGATCGACAGTCGTCGGTTTTGGAAAGATGTTGTCGGACTGGTCCGGTTCGGTTTTATCCAATGACTCGTTGGCTTGATTAATTTTTTTAATCAGGGAACTCTGCGAAATAGGGCGGTCCGTGGACATCCGATTTGCAGGGTTGACGGGAGTTTCGTTTGGTGCATGTGCTCCTGGAGCCTGCGTTTCGCCGTTGTCCTGCGGGATGGGCACATCCTTAAAGACGGATGAGACCTTTTTCTGCAGCCCTGTCCTTTTATCTGAATTTGCCATTGATTATCTCCTCACCAGGTCATAGTCGTCGCTTCTCTGTTCGATCAAGGTTCCGTCATCGCTCAGCTCTTCCGCGAGTGTTTTTACCTGCTCGACGAGAGTCCAGCCGTTAATTATCTCCTCGGCCAGCGCTCTGTATTCCGCAGTCCCCTTACTACCGGGTGCATAGAACAGTGCCGGCTCCCCGGCACTTGGCGCTTCAGCCAGTCTCACATTTTTGTGAATGACCGCATCGAAAACCATATCGCCGAAGAATTCCCGCATCTGTTGCTGAATTTGCCTGCTTAGCAGGGTGTTATTTTCGACAAGCGTCAACAATACACCTAAAATCCTTACATGGGAAGGTTGGAAACGTTCCGCGATAACGTTCACTGTTTCGAACAACTGTTTCAGTCCTTCCATTGCATAGTAATGTACCTGGACCGGTACTACGACACCAGTGCTGGCGAGAAGTCCGTTCAGGGTCAGCATACCCAGCGACGGGGGACAATCGATGATCGTGATATCGTATTTTTCGCTGACCATTTTGAGTTTCTCGCTCAGGATGACAATGTTTTCCAGATCAATTTCGGCTCCCGAAAGCATAACGTTGCTTGGCGCCAAATCAAGCTGCTCGATTTTCGTGTTCATTGTCACTTCGGGTATTCCAATGTTATCGTTTACCAGGGCATCGTAAATCGTCACTTTCAGCTCGTCGGGATTGTAACCGAAGCCGATCGTGCTGTGGCCCTGCTGGTCGAGGTCAATGAGCAGTGTCCTGTAGTTTTTCTCGGCAAAGGCCGCCGCAAGATTCACTGCGGTCGTTGTTTTGCCGCAACCGCCTTTTTGATTTGCTATTGCTATGGTTCTCATATCTTCGCGTCCAAAGCCTTAAACGATGATTGGTCGGCAACTTCCTTATCCTGCTGTTTTTTGACAAAAGCCGCTACATCAAGAGTCACTTGATAAAATGCTGAATCATCTTTATTTGAGCGGGCCATTGAAAATTCATTTACGAAGAGGACCGGCCGGTGTCTCTCTAAGGCATTCACGAAAGTCGCGAACTGATTGAATCCGGCGGAGAAGCTGATATCGATGTGGTTTTCGTTTATGCTGTTACTATCAGGTATTGCCGAGGCTCTGCGTTTATCTTTACTTTTGATGCTGAACGAGCTTACTTTTTCTTTGTTGGCGATTTGACCTATATCAAACGTTAAATTAGCCGAATCTTCCTGATCGATGACAAAAGCCTTCAATTTATCCTGGAGGCTCTCAATTTCTTCGTTTAACCGGATCTTGTTCTGTTCATCTGTCGCTTTTTGTGCGGATTGATACAGTTGTTTTTTCTCAGTGAGTTTGTTTTGTAAGTTTCTCGTGCTTTTAATCTGGGGTCTCAGCAGAATTAGATAAGCCACGAGAAGTAGCATCATGCAGGCCGCCCAGACGATAGCTGCTCTCATAAGATATTTTCTATACATTTGTATGAAAGCTTTGATAAAAGCCATGCTAAACTCCCGGCTTAAGAACACAACTTATCTCGTAAGAAACAACATTATGACCTTCCTGCGTTTCGGATTTCTGCGAAACTTCGATGTTTTCGAGCTTCGGCCCGAGAAGGGCCGAATCGCGAAGACGATCCCGGAAATCTCTGACCGCTTCGTCGCAGTTGCTCTCAGGGCCGCCGCTGACACTCAGCCGCAATGTTCTTACAAGGACATCAATCTCTACCATTTGATTCGGATTATCTTTTTTAGGAGCTTTTCTCTTCACAGAGCTTTGATTTACCGCAAGAGAGGTCAGCACTACCGAGTCTGGTATATTCTCCATCAATGTTGTCAACACAGGCGACCATTGAGTGTGTTTCTTTATTGACG
>DQCG01000701.1:0-203 GCA_003533825.1 Phycisphaerales bacterium | reverse complement strand
TGCTCTAATGATTTCTGGATCCCGACAGCGTCTGACAATTTGTCAATCTCCGCCTGGCATTTGTTTATTTCCTGCTTTTTCATTGATACAACAATTTTATTTTGCATATAAAAGCCGAGCATCCCTATTGCGACGGCAACAGGTATTACAACTGTTACAGCAATGATAGCAAGGCTGCCGGGCTTGCTTTTCAGCGGAATTGC
>DQCG01000408.1 GCA_003533825.1 Phycisphaerales bacterium | reverse complement strand
TCTGACCGGCCAGTACGACCAGGCTGTGGGGCAAAAAAACATGGAGCACGGCGTCACTTTCGCCGAGGTCCTTCGCCCCGCCGGTTACCGCACAATCATCTCCGGCAAATGGCATCAACAACCCCTGCCAACGACCCGCGGATTCGACAGGTATTACGGTCTGGCGGACGGATGCTGCAATTACTGGAATCCCGGCATCAAAGCTAGGCCCGGCGAAGGCAAACCCGGCCGTAAGAAAGCCGGGCCACGTCGTTGGGCCATCGAAGGCGAAGCGATTATGGGATACACCCCCGAAGACAAGAACTTCTATACGACCGATGCCTTTGCCGATTATGCCATCGCAAGACTCGAAGAATACAAGAACGAAACCAAACCGTTCCTGTTGTATCTTCCTCAAACGGCGCCGCATTATCCACTGCACGCTTGGCCAGAGGATATCGCCCGGTACCGGGGCAAATACAAAACAGGCTGGGACAAGCTTCGCCGGCAGCGCTATAAGCGGCAGATAGAAATGGGCATGTTCGATCCGAAATACGAGATGTCCCCGCGCGACGAGCGTGTCCCGAGCTGGGATTCGCTCAGAGAATCGGAAAAGGACCGGTTCGATCTGAAAATGGCGGTTTACGCCGCGATGATCGACCGCATGGACCAGGCAATAGGAAGGGTTTTTGCCAAGGTAAAAGAAATCAGCAAATGGGATAACACGCTCATCCTGTTTCTCGCCGACAACGGCGGCTGCCCCGAGACTCCCGATACGACACCGAACATACCGCCGGGGCCTGTCGAAGGTTACCGCACGGTTGGCCCTGAATGGGCCAATGCCAGCAATACGCCGTATAGAAAATATAAGTCCACGGACTACGAGGGAGGCAACTGCACTCCCTTCATAGCCTATTGGCCCGGCGTAATAAAACCGGGCGCTAAAACCGACCAGGTCGGACACATAATCGATATAATGCCGACTTTTATGGAAGTAGCCGGCGCCGAATATCCGGGCCGAACCGGCAATAAAAAACTCAAACCTCTTGCCGGCAAATCGTTGCTCCCGATTTTCCGAGGAAAACGAAGAGAGCCGCACGATGTACTGTACTGGCAGTTTGGAAAGGCCAAAGCCGTTCGGGCAGGCGATTGGAAACTCGTTAAGTACGGCAACGCTGACTGGGAGCTATACGACCTCGAAAAGGACCGGACAGAATTGAATAATTTAGCTTCACAGCATCCGCAGAAAGTAAAACAAATGGCCGGCATGTGGGAAGAATGGAGGAAAAAATGCCGGGAACAAACTTGATATTTTCGCCCGGGGTGATAGTATCGTGCCACAGTTGAAACATTAACAACAATAGAATAAGGAGCAAATGAAATGAAAGTACAGAAACACATTGAATATTTAATCGTTATAGCGGCATTTCTGGCGATTACATCAGCCGTATGGGCAAATTCTTATATGGGTGAATACAAGGGGACATATCATCCGGACGGAAAGAATACGATGCAGGCATCTGCACAAGTAATAGCAGAGGGCGACGATGTTTATTACCGCATTGTGATCAAGGCAATCCCGAATGAGGAAAACCAGGACGGTGCCAATATCGAGATTTACGGCAACAGGCATGGTTCGACCGTGTACATCGGTGACAGATCGGGTGGTTATCACTGGGCAGGCCAGATTCAAAACGGGCGTCTATCTGTGCGTTCCGGGTACGGGCAGCACTTCGAGCTGGACAAATTCGTGCGGAAGTCTCCGACGGAAGGTTTGAAACCGCCCCGGGATGCGATTGTGCTGCTGCCTTTCAAGGACGGCGTCAAGCCTGACACCGGCTCTTGGACCAATTCCCAATGGAAGAGGCTTAACAACGGAGCGATGCAGGTTAACAAGGGTGATAACGATACGAAGGAGCAGTTCGGCGATATCGAGCATTTTCACCTTGAATTCAAACTGCCGCTGGAGCCGAACAACCGCGGGCAGGGACGAGCCAACAGCGGAGTTTACTTCGCCGGCCAGTTCGAAGTGCAGGTGCTGGATTCATTCGGCCTTGTGCATACTTCCGGCGATTGCGCGGGTCTGTATAATGTCGCGCGGGCCAGAGTAAACGCATGCCTGCCGCCGGAAACGTGGCAGACTTACGACGTCAAATTCAGGGCCCCGCGGCTCAATGCCGACGGCAGTATCAAAGAGAACGCACGTATCACTGTCGAACTGAACGGTATCACAGTACAGAAAGATGTCGAGATTCCCTATTCCGGGAACAGGTGGAAGGGAAAGAGCGAGGCTACCGGGCCCATCCACCTGCAGGATCATAGTCACCCGATTCAGTACCGCAATATCTGGCTGGTCAAGGATAAATAGCCAGTATCGGCAGGGAAACACAGGATTCTGATAAAAATTTATCCCGGCAACCGTATAATGCCGATTAGAGCTTCAATAGTGTAAAGGAGCTACGAGATGAGTCTCCTTATGAGTTCTGGTATAAACTCTTGACCGGGAGAGAATAGTTATGAATATCGCAAAAGCACCAGACAAGATATTGGAAGCAATGAAGGAACACGAACTGGCACTCGCTGAGTTGTACGAAGTATACGCCGATAAATTCCCGGAATACAAGGATTTCTGGACTAAATTCTCCAGAGAGGAATATCAGCACGCCGACTGGATAAACACACTTCAGACGAGAGTCGAAGAAAGTA
>DQCG01000338.1 GCA_003533825.1 Phycisphaerales bacterium | reverse complement strand
GAGAAAAAAGTTGAGAAATTAATCAGCGAGCGGGATTACGAAGAACTGGATATGCTGATAATCAACCACCTGATGGGCAAATAAAACTATTAAAGGTTTTCATAAATATGACTAAGAATAATAAGACTGTATTAAGTTTAGGTGCTCACCCCGACGATGCGGAGTTTTTCTGTACCGGGACGCTTGCATTGCTGCGTCAGAAGGGTTGGGATGTTCATATCGCTACGATGACGCCGGGCGATTGCGGAACCGTGCAGTACAGCAGGGAAGAAATCAGCAAAATCCGCAGGGCCGAAGCGGCCAAAGCGGCGGGCATCTTAGACGGCACCTATCATTGTCTCGAATGCGGCGACATTTTCATTTTGTACGACAGGCCAAGCCTGCTTAAGGCGATTGAGCTGATGCGCAAGGTCAAACCTGCAATCGTCTTTACCACGAGCCCGTCGGATTATATGGTTGACCACGAAATGGCGAGCAAGCTTGCCCAGACGGCTTGTTTCGCGTGCGGCGTTGTGAACGTTGAGACGCCCGGTGCCGAGCCGTTCGAACCCATTCCGCACCTTTACTATATGGATCCGGTTGAAGAGAAGGACAAATTCGGCACGGGGATTAAGGCCGGCACGATAGTCGATATAACCGGCGTGATGGACACCAAGGAGAAGATGCTTTGCTGCCATGAAAGCCAGCGCCATTGGCTTATGACACATCACGGGATGGACGAATACGTTAACATGATGAAGAAGTCCGGCGAAAAGAGAGGCCGGGAAATAAAATCTCGCTTTGCCGAAGGCTTCAGGCAGCATCTGGGGCACGCGTATCCGCAGGATAATATCCTCAAGGCCGAACTCGGCGACCTGGTTCATATCACATAAGGAGATTGTCAATGGCAAGAAAAATCAGCATGCTGGCGCCCGAATGGTGGGATTATACCACGCTCGACGATGAAATTCTCAACGATGCGGCCAAACTCACGGCCGAAGATATGGCCGGCCTGAGCAGGGAAGGTTTCAAGGTGGTCTTTTATGACACGCTTGAGGATTTCTACCTGGCCGAAGCGCTGGAATACATCACGGCGTGGAAACAGGCGACTGCCGACAATCCCGCCGGAATCTGCGGGCCGATAGGGCCTACCGAACAGCTTCCGCTTGCCGCGAGACTCGTCAATGAATTGAAGCTGGATCTCAGGAACGCACATTTCTGGGGTATGGACGAGTGGTACATGGACGGCAGGGAAGTACCTGTATCGCACCCGCTGTCTTTTGCAAAGGCGGATATGGAGCTTTGTTTTAATCGCATTGATGAAAAGCTCAGGATGCCGGAATCCAACATCCATTTCCCGAAGGCTGATGCGAGCGAGTACATCAAAAGCTGGGACGGCGTCCGCTGCGTCGTGATGCAGGGCGGTCAGGGCGACATAAAGCACTGGGCGTTCAACGATCCGGCCAAGCGGCAGGGCGATTACAAGGACCTGCCGCCGACACCGGATGAATATTGTAAGCTGACGACAAGGGTCGTGGATTTGCACCCGGTGACCGTGATGCAGAACGCGCGGACCAGCGGCGGCGGTGTTGTGACAGGAGTGCCGACCAGGGCTATTACTGTCGGGCCTATCCAAACCTGGCAGGCGGAAAAAGTCTCTATCTGGCAGGCGGGAACGCATGATAATCCTTTCGGCATGAAATTGACAACCTTGATGATCGGCAAAAAAATCGCGGACAGTTCGGTGCCGATGTCACTCCTTGCCGGACACCCGAACGTTCAGTTCAATTTCTACAGACCGGCCATCGGCAAATGCGAAGCCGAAATGCACTGATAAAATGAGGTATGTGTTGAGCCAGAAAGAAGCCATCCCGATAACGACAATCGGGATGAGGCTGTTACCCGGTAAAATTAATGCGAAACGTGTGGCAGCCTCAAAGCCGGAGGCTTTGGGGATGGTCGCGATTGCCAGAAGCCGGCTAAATACACAAAATGAGACAGCGTTTTAAGAAGGCAGCAATATGGCAACGGATGTTTTGATCTTGAACACCGCCGTGACGGATTTGAGAAGGCCGGATTTCGAATTTGCCGATGAGCTGGTAGGCAAAGGTGGATTGGCAAAGTGCAAGACCGAAGATATGCCGGACTATTCACAGAAGCAACTGGCCGAATGGATTGAACGGGGATTTGCAACCGCGGGCGGACCAGGCAATACGGCTCCTCTGATCGCCAGAACGGGGCTGAAAGTTGCCGTGGGTGTTAACCTCGGCAAAGGCGATTACGACGGCCTGGATGCGCAGGGTAGGTTTTTCCACGATGTTATGACGGCCAACGACATAGACATGTCGCAAATTCATGTCCATCCTGATTTACACACGGGCACGACGTTTATTCACAGCAGCGTTGGCCAGGACAGGGGCGGGATTGCCTATTTCCCCGGTGCCAATGACGATTTTGACTTTGAAATATTCAAAGGAGCCGTCGAACGATTGCAGCCACTTTTGGTTTATTATATGTACTCCGGCTTATCCGACCGGGGCGACGCCAATGGCGGGCGGGATTTGGCTGAATTTATCAAATGGTGCCGCGGCAACGGCGCCGTGACAATTGTGGACAGTCATACTTTAACGGGGAATCCTCATACGCTCATCGAGCAGGGCGTTGTCGTCAAGGAGTACCGGCTCCTGGAGCCACTGCTGCCGGAGGTAGATTTGTTCTTTACCTCCTGCGATGAAGCCAAGCTGATTGAAAATACGCTTGCCCCGGGACGGAAATGGAGCGAGTTCGAGGAGCATGAAAACGACGTGCACTTTCTGGAGTTCTTGACCGAAAAATTCTGGCGCCGGGACGGCAGAACAAAACTGTTCGGCGTGACCGTCAGCGACGGAGCATATGAACAGCATGTGAATCCCGACGAAATTATTGACGGTCCGAATCGTATAAAGTCGAGATTTATGGCGGGCGAGGTGGTTGATCTCGTTGGGGCCGGGGACTCGTTCAGAGCGGGGCTTATTACCTATGTCACCTCTCACCTGGATGAGTTTAAGGCCGGCTCTATTGACTTCACCGAAGCAGTGCAGATGGGCAATTTGTTCGCATCGATGTTTATCAAAGCTCCGCTCGAAGACAGGTACGGCAACATCCACGCCTACGATAAGATGCTTAAGGTCGTTCGGAGTGACGTTACATATCGGAATTTCGACGAGCTGCTGGACGCTTTGAGCTAAGCAATATAAGAGAAGGAAAGGGAATACAGATGGCCAAAAAGAACCATAGATTTAACTGGCGGGATAAAGTTAATAATGTAGCTCAGATCGGCGGTATTGAAACCTCGGTTCTGGATAACGGACCTGGTAAAGGGACGCGAATCGCCTGGGTGAATACCGGTGCCGGCCTTCGGTACAAGGTGGTGATCGACAGGGGTCTGGATATCGTCGATGCTTTCTATAACCAGCACAGCCTTGCCTGGCTTAGCCATGCGGGAGTAACAGCACCCCGGCCGGACGCGAATCGCGGACTGGAATGGCTCTATTCATTCGGCGGCGGTTTGTTGACGACGTGCGGCCTGACTCATGTCGGAGGGCCCGAAAGCGACCAATTCGGCGAGCGTGGCCTCCACGGGCGCATAAGCAATCTTCCGGCAAGGATCGAGTCAGTTATACAGCCGGACCTACTTGCGGGCAAACTTCAGATGAGCATTACCGCCGTAGTTAAACAGTCCCGTGTGTTCGGGCCTAATCTGGAGTTGAGGCGAACGATATCGGGCACCCTTGGTGAGCCGGCCGTTCGAGTTCACGATGTGGTCACGAATCTCGGCAATACGCCGGCGCCGCATATGATATTATATCACTGCAACTATGGCTGGCCGCTCGTTGATGAAGGCACTGAAATTATCTGCAAAGGCGACTGGGCGTCGCGCGGGCTGGATATGGATAACGCTGTATTCAACAGCAAACGCAATTTCCGAAAGTGCTCAAGACCGCTCGAAAGCCATCGAGGCGGCGGCGAAGGCTGCGCTTTTATCGACGTGGCCGCCGACAAGAAGGGAATGTGCAATGCCGGCCTGTATAATCGAAAGCTCGACCTGGCGCTTGTTCTGAAGTATAAAAAGAGACAATTGCCCTGGCTGAGCAACTGGCAGCACTGGGGGCCCCGCGAATATGTGACGGCACTGGAGCCGGGGACAAATCCGCCGATCGGCCAGGCTAATGCTCGAAAGCAGAAAAAACTCATTCACCTCGCTCCCGGAAAGAGCAGAACCTACGATCTGGAAATGAAAATTCTGACTGACAGAAAACAGATTAATGAGTTCTTAAAGGCCGCAGGTCAGTAATGATGGCCGAGCACGTATTTACCGGTTTCGGATTCGGGCCGATACAGGGCGGATTGTTTGCCGCGGAGGCATTTCAAAGCGGCAATTTTACACGGATTGTCGTAGCGGAGATCGATGCTGAATTGGTTGACGCCGTCAGGGCCAACAAGGCAAGCTATTATGTGAATGTCGCCGGATCCGATAGTATTGAAGCGCTAAAGATTGACGATGTGGAGCTGCTGAATCCGAACATCTCGGCTGACAGGCAAAGCCTCCTCGAAGTCCTGGCGCAATCCTCGGAAATAATTACTTGCCTGCCGTCTGTTAGTTTCTATGAAGCTGGCGAGGCTAACAGCGTTGTTTCACTAATGGCCGAGGGCCTGAAAAACAGCAGCGCCGAAGCAACAATTATTTACACAGCGGAAAATAACAATCATGCGGCGGAAATATTGGAAAAAGCCGTTAGTGAAAAAAATGCTGCACAGTCAGAAGGAAAAGTGCAGTTTCTCAATACCGTAATCGGCAAAATGAGCAGAGTTGTTACGGACCCTGCCGAGATTGCGGAACTGCGACTGAAAACTATAGCACCTGGTATTAACCGGGCCTTTCTGGTAGAGCAGTTCAACCGAATCATGGTGAGCCGAACGCAGATTGCCGGTTTTAAGCCCGGCATAAAAGTGTTCATCGAAAAAGACGACCTGCTGCCTTTCGAAGAAGCAAAGCTGTACGGCCATAATGCAATCCATTCGCTGCTCGGCTTTATCGGTGCGGTTAAGGGGACCAGGTCGATGACCGAGCTCAAGAGTGACCGGGCCGTTATGCAAATCGGCAGAGATGCTTTTTTGCAGGAGTCCGGGGCGGCATTGATAAAAAAGTATTCTTACCTCGGAGATGAGCTTTTTACCGAGTCCGGTTTTAGAGATTTNNGCCAGGGTTACTCGTGACGTTGTTCGCAAGCTCGAAATGGACGGCCGAATATTCGGCACAATGCAACTGGCCCTCGAATATGGCATTGAGCCTGAGAATATGGCTATTGGAGCAATGGCCGGCATAGCAGTGCTGCTTCAAAAAGCTCCGGAATATAATCTACCTGAAGATTTGCGTTTCGAAAACTGGCGAACTTTAGACGAAATTCATATAGAAAAAATCATAAACTGGCTAAGTGCCCGTAAAAGCTGCAAACACTCTAAACAAATCATTAAATCCATCAACAATGCCAAAACACGTTTGGTGAAACACACTTCGGATTAGCGCATATTGCAGGCAATATTTAGGCGATCCTTATTATCCTGCGAGGATCCTTATCGCTAAAGTCCGAAAAAATATATATTTTTAATAAGAATATTGCAATTATTTCTTGACGTTCTGATTAAATCCGGATAATAGAAAAGCATACCACACATAGCTCTTTAAGGATAAGGCCAGGTCTGATTGTGGATTTGGCATTTAGCTATGTGCTCAAGGAGGAGGGCCTCTGAAAGGAGCCGGAGGCATGGTAGCAGAAAAAGGTAGACAGCAGTATATTTTGATATTGCCCGTGGCTATGCCCGGACGATACGGATTGTGTTCGTCTTTCAAGTGCTCGGCCCATAAGGGCGAGAGGCTTATTTGCTTTTTCCCGGTTATCGCTTTCGATAGCCCAGCTCGCGGTCCTCCGTTAATCATTTGAGCTAAGTGTGTTCAAAAAGATAGAGTTTCTTGTTGAGCACTAAGGCTCGAGAACACTCAAATTTTTTAACGAAACATGAATAATGGCAGATCGGCCGTTTGTGTATATGTTTTTTGTACGCTGCTTATAGCAGCTATAGGGGGTGTATGATCTGCTTTTAAGGGAGTTATGAAAAGCTCAGCACTAACCCTCGAAATGCCTTTTAGTGCATGGGTTAGGCAAGGAGGTCGAAAAATGTTAAGGAAAAGTCTAATTGTAGTTACATTACTGTCGCTAATGCCAATGTCGGTACAAGCCAAAAGCGTAAGAAGGTATCTCGGCTTTCCTTTGTACCTGCCATCGGACACGTGTGTAATCCCGGTCACAATGGATGTAGGTATGTATGTCGAGATATTGGATGTGCGCAGTTATTCTATCAAACTGCAACAAGTAGCATTCGAGACATTTGAAGGGTGCACCGAAATCAAGATAAAGTCCAACTTTGATTTGGAACTCGGTTGCAAGGTTAAGCCTACCGGCAGGGTGCCCGGAGATTATTCATGCTGGATAGATAATCCGAAGGTTCATCTTGATCTAAGCGAAAATGTGTCCGTACGGAAAGTCTGCGTCAAAGCTGATAATGTGAAGGTTTTATATGTTCCACCTGGGTCAGACATCCACGTTGCAAATGTAACTGTAACCGTAATTCCGGACTCCTGAATAGTATAAGGGAGATTCACATAAAGCGAAGTTTGCGGAGGGGCATGTGTAAAACCGTCCCCCGGACATCAATACTTCTTACTCGCATTTTAGCGAGGAGGCCTGTACTGATTAAACTTGTTGTTCCATCGGTCGACGATAATCGGCAATTGACAGCGTAATGCGAGCTGTCTATAATACCTGCGTTGATTATTTGAAAGGGATATCATGGATTTTGAGCAGGGCAACAACATGTCGAGCCCGATGGAACAACAGCCGGCAGAACCGATTTCCGGGGTCGGTGTGAGCCGGCAGAATATGAAGCCGGCACGCAAAGGGACCGGCTGGAGGATTTTCTGGGGTATTGTTTTGGCGTTTTCGGTTATGGCTAATATCGCATTGTTCCTGATGCTGATTGGCGTTGTCGCTGTCTTTACAACGGGGCAAAGAAGCATTCTCACCGAGGAAGTCGTACGAGAAGGGCCGGCGAGGAGCAAAATAGCGATGGTTTCGGTGCAGGGAATAATTAACGGCCGGCTTGCCGGCGATGTTTACAGGCAGTTGAAGGTTGCCGGTCAGGATCGCCGGGTTAAGGGATTGATTGTTCGTGTAAACTCGCCGGGCGGAACCATCTCGGCCAGCGACCAGATATACAAGCAAATCGGCAAGTTCCAAAGCGAATCGAACATACCGGTAATCGCGTTTATGCAGGGTGTTGCCGCTTCGGGAGGTTACTACACTTCAGTCGCATGCGAGAAAATCATAGCTGAGCCAACCACGATTACCGGCTCAATCGGTGTAATAAGCTGGTATCTTGTGGTTCAGGA
>DQCG01000115.1 GCA_003533825.1 Phycisphaerales bacterium | reverse complement strand
ATCCCGCCGTCCGGTGAAAATCCGTGGTCGTTATTGCAGCGGTTCGCGAAGTCCGTATTCAACTGCACCGGTTCGCCGCCGGAAACGGGTATCGTGTAATGTCGTCCGCCGCTGTTGAAGAGAAAATATTTGTTGTCCTTGGACCAGTTGGGGGCTTCGAAATGCGTGCCGGAGCGATAGACTATGCTTCTTTGGCCGGTCTGCGCGGATATTATTTCCAGTGTACTTTCGATCATCCGGTCATCCTTCTTATATGTACCGAGGGATTTCATATCGACATCGGAGAAAATTGCTGTTTCCGTAGTAGTATCATCGTGGGAGCATACGGCCAGTCCCACGTAAACGCTGTCTTGAAGAGCGACCGAGACAGCTCCGGCCGGAAGGAACACCTTCCCGTCTTCGGATACGCTTAGAGAAAATACCTCTCCGTGCCGTTCGATACGCAGAAAAGTGGGAGCAGAAATAGATGACTGTATTTCCTCGGTTTGGCCGCCTTTGACTTTACGAAATTGCAGAGAAGTCAGACCGTCGCCGTGGACTACTGCATCGACATAAGCCGAATCCTCTGTCAACTCCTGGCGAATCATCCATCCAGCCTTTCTGTGTGCGTTTTTACCCTCGCCGAGCCAGCGGATTGCTGCCGTCAAACTCAAATCGCCCGAATCCCTTTTCCACAGGTACTGAAATGCATCTTTTACCCCCCAGATATTCTCGCCGCCGCCGGTTATCCGGTATTCGTTGCTTTCTCGAACGAATCTCGCCGCCCCGGCGTGCTTTGTCAGGCCGACGTCTGAGTTATTGTCGAATATCCCCGCAGATTTTGTGCTCGTATTGCAACTCGTGAGGAAAATAGCTGAAAAAGTCATGAGTAATACGGGCAATCTAATCCTGAAAAATCTCCCGACGAAACCTGATGGACAATTCATAATTCTCATTGCTATATCCTTTGCTCGGCGCCTGTTATCTTGTCCTTATTAATCACAGTAGTGATACGAAAGCATTTTACAGTTCTATTCGTATTTATCAAGGTTGTAACAAGCCCCTTGTTGTCGGAAGGAAGGGGGGCGATGGCTACAGGGGCTAAGATGCGCACTTTCATTTTCAGGAAGACCTCACTCGTTTTAATGAACTTATCAAACAACTAAAGGCTATGTGGAAAAAAGCTTTGATTTTAGCAGGTTTATATGATATTCTATTAGGAAAGAGGTTCAGCAGATTCACAAAAGCTCGCTGCTGATGCAGGGCGTTAGGTTTCAAGAGGGCAAAAAAAATGTCATTGAAATCAACATCACGTTTACGAAAGATTCTTCTTAAGGGCATACTTATTGTATTACTTATTTGTGTGGTTGTAATAATTTTGCTTTCTCTTAGCATTGAACTGCGTGTAAAAAAGATATGTGGAATGGCTACACAAAAGTATGCCGGCGATAAAGTAGAAGCCTTGATGATGTTCGTGGATTCAAAAGAATATGGTTACAATGCACATCGTTACAGAGCGAACAATCATGCTATCTGGGCGTTAGCCCAACTCGGCGATAAACGTGCTTTGCCTTTTCTCAGGAACCTCTTGACGGGTGAACCATGCGACCATGAAACAAACCTTTGTCAGGGCGAAATCAAAGAGGCGATACAAATATTAGGAAGAAACCAATTCAACTTACCAAAATTCCTCTGGCGGGGTATTCTCAATTATTAGTTTCCCATAAAACATGGCTTAGCGGTTATTACAGTTCGCTTAAGATGTGTTTGTATAGTAATACCAATTGTAATCAGTTCTTTTGCAACGCTGTCATTCCCGCGAAGGCGGGAATCCATCGCAGGAGCTTTTTGATTGTTTTTTGTGGCGGTTTATATTATAATTATACTTAGGACACAGGAGTATTGCAGGGAAAAGCACATTTTGAGATACAGCCTAATATTACAGGAGTTATTATAATGCCACCAGAACGAACTCCAGGGCCGAAGGGTATTGGCGGAAAAGAAATAATCGACAGCGGCACATTGGCCCTCAACGCCACGACTCCGCCTTTAATTAGCACATCCACAGCTAAAGATAAGGAAGGGATGAGCTGGTCAAAAGCCATCAAAAGGAGACAGGCTTACACGAATGCCGCCGTTTTGACGGTTGCGGAGGTATATTTTGCGACAGATGATGATAAAGTCCATTCAGATGATATCCTTGCAATGAATGACTTGATAAGCAGTATTAAAACATTACTTAAAAACGGCTTCGAATTGAGGTTGCTCTGTACCGGCCAGGCGGATTATCGTGCTTCTTTTCAGTATAATAAGGATCTCGGAAAGAGACGGGCCCGGTCCGTCAAGGATCTAATCGACAACAGCATATCCCATAAAAATCTCACAGTTGAGTTCGATTCTATAGGTGAGTCAAAGGCCCTCCAGCCAAAGCACGGCAAGCTTCCTTCCCTAACGGAAATAATGAACGACCGGAAAGTTGTCGTAACAGTTGATACCGAAGAATTCATCCCTCCAGTCACAATATCGGTAACGGGTAACTGGATTCACAACCTCACCATCGAATCGACTGAGATCAATAACGGCGGAAGGGTGGTAGCGGGACCTTCTTCGCCTTCTGGAATGGATGCCAAGCATGCACGCGAACACAAAGGGCTTGAGCATGACCCGATTTTGCCGTTGGTTGTAATTAAGACCAATTACTATATCAAAAAAATAAATAATAAAGAGGAAGCATGCGTTGAATGTAAAGCCGTCCACCAGCTAACCAACAAAGTGCTTTTCGAGGCTTTTGCCAAGACGGATTCCAGCAAAATCATTAAGGAGCATGTCCACTACAATCCCAACAATCCGACGGTGAAACGAAAAGTCACGCCTGGAGTTGAGGTGCCCAAAGGCCATGTGACGGAAGAAAGGACCGTCTCCGGAGTAAATATGAGGGGTTTATTGTTGTCTGATCCGATATATGCACAGCTAAAAGGTAGCTATAAGAATATTACAGAACGCATAAAAGCTCTGTTAGCCGCGGAAAGGAAAAATAAGTAAGGCGTCCCTCGATTTTCTCCCTCGATTTTCTAAACGGAAATTAATAGGTATGATGTCCCCAGATACCTCATTACTGACTAATTGAAAATCAATAAAAGAAAGATAATTATGTATAAGAAGCTTATTTTACTTATAATTTTTCTCTTTTTGCTTTTAGTTTGTTGTGACAAACAAGGATCACAAAACAAATTAGCTCCTAACAGTGAGAATAATCTTCCCTTCGCCAAATCTCTTCAGAATGCGCTAAATATTGCAACTAAAATTGGTAATGGCAAAGGAATTTCAGCTTCTGTTATTATCCCAAATAAGGGATCTTGGACTGGGGCAAGTGGAATCTCACATGAGAACACTCCTGTTTCTCCTGATATGCTTTTTAATATTGCAAGTGTTGGTAAACATTTCTTGGCGACACTTGTTTTGAAACTTTGTGAAGAAGGAGTGCTGAGATTGGATGATCCACTTCATAAATGGTTACCTGATTATCCAAACATTGATAATAGAATAACTGTTCACCAGCTTCTCAACCATACAAGTGGCATATTTGATTTTGTTGAACACCCAAAATCGCCATATAGAATTCCTTTCAACTCTATTGAGTTTGAAAAACCTTTGTCTCATTCAACAATCTTAAGAGAAATGATAAGCGAACCTTATTTTCAACCTGGAAAAGGTTGGCATTATTCAACAACAAATTCTATCTTACTCCATATAATTGTAGAAAAGGCAACACAATCAAGTGTCACTCAACTGGTTCAGGAACGTTTTATTGAACCTTTGGGACTCTCACATACTGTCATATTAGATGAGAAAATAACCTCTGTTCCTTCAAATTTCAAAGTAGCACATCCATGGTATGATGTGGATAGAAACGGTACACTTGATGATATAAATTCAAAACCAAAGACCTGGTCGGCTACTTTCCCACCTTTGATGATTTTCTCCTCTGCCGAAGATTTGTCAAAGTGGTCGCAGGCACTTTACAGCGGCAAAGTGATTAGTGAAAATTCACTTGACCAGATGCTTACTTTTCACCGCCCAACTCCGGGTGAGCCATCTACAGGGTATGGATTAGGCACACAAGAAATGAAATATGGTGGCATTGAGATGTGGGGGCATCTCGGATCGCATTATGGTTATTTGACGGCAATGCTTTATGCTCCGGAACATTCTGCCAGTATTTCATTATTAATCAACGAAAGTAATTTTATGTTTATTAACCTTGCATTTTTCACAATCTGGCTGGTTCTTCAATTTTATTTATCAACATTTCTTTTCATCATGGTGACAATAAGTATCATAAGTTTTATCATAATGTTTCTTCTTTGGCCGCTTCAATTGACCATTTCTCTTTTCCGCTTTCGAAAAAGCATCAAGTCAATACTGGAAAATAAAGACAGAAAAAAAGCTTTGGTTATGAAATCTACTGCCTTTATATCAGCTATTTTAGTTTTAATATCGGTAATTCTTTATTTTCCTTATACTATGAATGCCGAAACACCATTATCGTGGGCCGAAGGCAACTTATTTGTTAAGGTAATTCTTCTGCTTTCGTATTTGTCTGCTTCATTATCGGTTTTTATGATTGTATTGACTGTCAGTGCATGGAAACGTGCTTGCTGGTCATTATTGGGGCGAGTCCATTTTACAGCTATTACAATTGCATTATTGGTAATGATTAGATTTTTGATAACCTGGAATATCCTATTTTAATAAAAAGGAGTGAAAATATTTTTGCACCTAACAAAGCAAATTCACACGGACGCAGCGGTTGCGTTATGAATTTCAGAGTAGGATAATTCCGTGAGCAGTTTACTTATTTCCAACCGGTATATTTAAGCCAAACTCACCAATAATTGAGTACGGCCGTAGGTTTATCTCGTACTCCTTGGGAGTCCTTATGGACTGCGCATTGCGTATGTTGTGGATGACCGGCCATTATTTGCCCCTTGTACTGTAGTCCTGCGATTTAAGTCTATTGTGGTAAGTGCGTATTTTTACATAAAAAATTCATATTGTATTAGGAGGTCATATGGTTATTATCCCTCTGATGACTTCAGCTGTTTCTATTAGATAAACAACATGGTGGTTTCGGGTATATAGCATGTAAGTCTTATGTTTGTGGATACTTATAAAGCTCAAAAATCTCTTGCTTGGGCGGACGTTTCAAGTTCTGCTCTTCAAAGTCATCCGAAATTGAGACGTGATGGTCTAAAAGGCTGACATTTCGTTCATTTTCTGATATCCTGTGTTCCGGCAGCTCTTTGAAGAAAATAAGCAGCAAGGAATAAAGATTTAACGGTATCAGAAAAATGGCAAGGAAATTCACGCTGACATCGAGAAGCGCGGCGGGGCAGATAGACTTCGCGGGCGATCTCAACGAAGAACAACTGGCCGTTGCGACTGCCCCGGCCGGGCCCGTGCTGGTTGTTGCCGGTGCCGGCAGCGGCAAGACGCGGGCGTTGACCTATCGCCTGGCCTGGCTCGTTAATAATGGGGTGGATCCCTCACGCATCATGCTCGTGACCTTTACCAACCGGGCGGCCCGCGAGATGCTCAGCCGGGTGGAAGTGCTTGTAAAACAAAAGACGAAGGACATCTGGGGTGGAACTTTCCACCACATCGCCAACCGGATACTTCGCAGGCACGGCAAGATACTGGATATCTCCCCGGATTTTACCATCCTGGACAGAGAAGATTCGAAGGATCTGATTGCTTCCTGCGTTCAGGAGGTGGGGGTGGACATTCGGCAGCGGCGGTTTCCGCAAAAGTCGGTTCTGGCCGCCATTTCCAGCTTCATACAGAACACGCTCGAGCCGCTGGAGGATGTGCTGGCCGGACGCTACCCGATGTTCGTTCGAGAGGCCGATCAAATCGAAAAAGTACTGATGCTCTACACCGCCAGGAAGAGGGAAAGACAACTGCTGGACTTCGATGACCTGCTCAGTCTGTGGTTGCGGCTGCTGACCGAGCACAAGCAGGTTCGAGTCGCCCTTGCCGAACAGTTCCAGCACATTCTCGTCGATGAGTATCAGGATACGAATGCCATCCAGGGAGAGATTGTCGATTTGCTGGCCTCCGGGCATCGCAGCCTTACCGTCGTGGGTGACGACTCCCAGTCCATTTACAGTTTTCGCGGTGGGACTTTCGAGAATATTATCACTTTCAAAGACCGCTATCCGGACGTTAGGGAATACCGTCTCGAAACGAATTATCGTTCCGTCGCCGAGATTCTCGCTCTGGCCAACGCCAGCATCGCGTTCAACAGCCGACGGCTTGACAAGACTCTGAGGGCGAAAAGGCCCTCAGGTCTCAAGCCCGCCGTCGTGCCCGCCCAGGACCACTACGTCCAGTCTCGATTCATCGCTGAGTACGTGCTCCACCTGCTGGATGAAGGCCGAAGCCTGAACGATATCGCCGTGCTGTATCGAAGTCACTGGCATTCTCTCGAGATTCAACTGGAATTCCAGCGCCGCAATATTCCGTTTCACGTTCGGGGCGGACTGCGATTCTTCGAGCAGGCCCACATGAAAGATGTGATATGTTATATGCGGATACTCCAGAATCCGCACGATGAGCTGGCCTGGCTGAGGCTGCTGAAAATGCTGCCGAGGGTCGGCAGCGCACTGTCCGGCCGGATATGGCGACATATCAGCAACGCGGATGAGACGTTCAAGCTTGTTTGCGAGCCTCAGACGGCCGGCCTGCTTCCCGCCGGAGCCAGACCTTTCTACGCGGAATTTGTCAAGCTCATCAGGGAACTGGCAAAGCTCGATTCGCCCGCGGAGGTTATCGATATCGTGCTGGAGCGATGCTACGATGACTACCTTCTTTCGCATTATGACGGGGCAGAGCTTCGCAGGCAGGACATTCGCGCTCTGGCTAATTTCGCCGCACAGTACAATACCGTCGAGGCCTTCCTGGCCGACGTGGCGCTGGCGGGGGAGTTTTCCGGCGAAACCGTGGTAACCGGGCCGACTGAACAGGAATTCGTCATACTCAGCACCGTTCATCAGGCCAAGGGGCTGGAATGGCCCGTTGTTTTCATTCCCTGGCTGGCCGACGGCAGGTTCCCGACCGACCTGGCAATCAACACGCGGCAGGAGCTGGAGGAAGAAAGGCGGGTCTTCCACGTGGCGGTGACAAGGGCCAAAGACGAGCTGTACCTGGTCGTGCCTCAGCTTTACCGCAACCGGTCTCGTAGCCTGATTATGATGAAGCCCAGCCGATTCCTGACGGAAGTCGCGCAGAACCTGACCGAGCACATGGAGCTGGAAGAGGGCCTGCCTCATTTAATAGCCGGCGAGGAAAAATAACTAATCCGGATTTTACTTAATAAATGTGCTTGTTTGAGTCATTTCCACCGTCAGGCGTCCTCAAGGGAGAGCGCAGCGAAGCCTTCCCCCCGTCATTTCGAGCGCAGCGAAGCGGAGTCGAGAAATCTGTTTTTAATAGATTTCTCCACTTCGGGCCACTTTGTGGCCCTGCGGTCGAAATGACGAAAGCGCAAATCATAATCAGAATTGGTATTAGAAGGGTGTTTCTCTCGCTTCTAAAATCGGAAAGAGGCTCCGAACATGTAAACGGGACCGCCGAAGTCGAAGCCGGCGTCTTCCTTGTCGTAATGGTACTGGACTTCGAACAGCAGCTCGAAATTTGATTTGATCGGCACTGTCAGACCGGCCGTGACAAAGGGAAAGAAACCGTGGGCCATTGTATCGGTGTCCTCATCGTAACCGGTTGATGTGTAGAACACTCCGGGAATGTACGGGTCCTCATAGGTGTCGGCATAATCGAATTCCCACGAATCGAGGAACCAGAAGTAGCCGATTCCCGCCCCGACGTATGGCTGGATACCGCCGCTGTCGCCGAATGGATACAAACGGCCTGCCAGCCGGAGGTCGAGCAGCGAAAACTGATCCGAATATGACTCTTCGACCCAGGTGTCGCCATCGTAGCCTGCGTAATCATCGTGAAGTGTGCCGAGTGACGAGCCGCCGAATGTTAGAGCCAGGTCTAAGTGGTCGTTGCAGAATCGTTGGCTGGTGACCTCCAGCTCGAATCGTGCTCGCGTTGTTTTTTCGAAGTCGATGGGGCTTTCCAAAGTCTGGGCGCCGATTTTGAATCCGATTCCGGGGCCGTCGTTTCCGGCGGTACATATAGCCGACCAGAACAGCAGTATGACCGCCGTAAATATCACGATTCCGATGCGTTTGCCGAAGTTCCGGTGCCTGCTGCCGAAAGGATGGTTCGACTTTGTGCTTTGTCTTTGCTCCCGTCTGTTGTTAAACTCTGTCCGTGCCATTTTTAAGCCCCTTCAAAAAGTTTAAGCATGTGAAAGGCTGTCGATTAAACTGATTATATTGTCTACTTATAATAGGCACGTAAAAGCGTTTCGGTAACGGGCCTTTTACGGTTACGCCGGTATTTTGTCTTTCTACTGAGCTCCTGGCGGATGCAAAATGTAAGTTCCATTCGCTTATTATAATTCGGCAGACACTTCGCGCTGTTCCATTATCTTGTGGCATTCTTTCGGTACGGCGATAGAATGGCAGCTTTTGAAGGTGCAAGATGATGAAAGGTGTATTCAAAAAGAACCAGGCAAATACCTTACACGGCGTCCGGCCGCTTTATGGGGCGGCGTTCATGATGGCTATAAGTCTCAGCGCGTGGTGGACGACGATGCCCTTTATCGTCCGCAACATCGGCGGCACGGAGGGTCACGTCGGCTACGCCTGGGCCGCGAATATGTTGGGTTATATGGTCTGTCTGCTCCTGGCGGGTGCAGCCCTGGGTCAATACAATCCGAAGGGCACTACCCGCACCGCTGTCGCCATTACCTTTGCATCGACCTTGGCGATGAGCATCGTGGTTTATGCGATGCTGACAAGGCAGATGACCGGCAACCTGGCGCTGATCTGGATTGTAATTGCCGCCGGAACGGTTGCGGGGGCCGCCATGTCGCTATTCTGGCCTTTTCTTATGAGCTGGGTTTCCGAGGATTTCGAAGGCCCGGCTTTGAACCGACGGCTCGGAACCTACAACGGTGCCTGGTCCGGTGCCGCTATCATAGGCCCTTTGATCGGCGGTATTCTCGTCGATACAAATACGCTGTTTCCCATCGTCTTTGCCGGCGGCGGCATGATTTTTTGCTTTCTGTTTCTGAGCGTTGCATCCGACGGCTCGGTCCATACGAGCCTGTTTGGCGATGAGGATTCCCGTCCCGTCGTCGGCTGCGAAAACAGGGCTGCCCTGATGCGTCTGCGCTGGATATCGCGTATCTCGCTGTTCTGCTCATGGGCCTGCCTTGGTGTCACTCGCTCTCAGTTTGCCCTGCTTTTTACCGACATCGGATTTTCCGAGACGTGGTTCGGCGTAATGGTCACGATATTCGGCGTATGCAATTTCGCGGTGCTGACGTCCGCCGGCAGATGCGACTTCTGGCACTTCAAACCCGCTTTGCTGCTTGTGGTCCAAGGGCTGCTTTCGGCGTCGCTTGTGCTGATTATTTATGGCCGGTCGCTGCCGGTATTTGCCCTGTCATTTATCGTCCTGGGCAGCGGCTTCGGCTTTGCCTACAGCTCGCACCTTTACTACGGCGCCTGCGGCACGAAAAAACGTTCCGTCCAGATGGTTATTCACGAGGCTACAATCTCCGTCGGAGTAATAGTAGGCTCCGGCGCCGGCGGATACTTCGCGAAGAACCTCGGCATTCACTGGCCTTACTGGTTCGCCCTGATCCTGCTGGCCGCCGGTTCGCTCATCCAATTGATTCTGATACTAAACGGAAAACTCGTGCGAGCTGCGGCGAGATAATGTTCCATCGGGGACATTTCGATATTCTCAAATCTCAGTTCCGGCGTAGATTGTTGTAATTCGCAGAAGATTCTGATATCATGGGCAATTGAAAGGTGGACAATGTTTATAAATGTACCCAAACGACGAGGTTTTACGCTGATAGAATTGCTCGTAGTGATTTCCATTATCGCGCTGTTGATGGGTATACTTATGCCGGTGTTGCGAAAGGCCCGCGAGCAGGGCAAGGATGTCGTCTGCCGGAACAATTTACGTCAAATCGGCATGGCTGCCAATTTTTACGCTGAGCACTACGGCTTGCTCATACCGCGCTCGGCGGAGTGGGGCGGAAATATAAAGCCGTGGTTCCAGCTTTTCATGCCATTTTTATCACAGAAAGCCGTCCGTGACGATTACCGCAACGTTAAGATATTTCGTTGTCCCAGCTATCCCGACAAAGAGCAGACCGTCTGCTTTGTTGTCAACGGCTGGGGCCATGACGGCGATGATCGCTGGCGAATGCAGGGCACGCCGACCAGGCTGACCGAATGTCCCCGTCCAGCGACAACCATCTATCTCGCCGACAACGAGGATGGGCCGTGGCGGACCATCATCAAAAAGGCGACCGACCGGGATGTCACCCGGTGTGACGTTTTCCGTCCGAGCCATCTGCCCGATTCCGACAGCGAGGATATAACCGGGGGCAGGCGGGTCGCAAAGGCCCGGCATAAAAACGGCTGCAATTGCCTGTTTCTCGACTGGCATGTAGGCTGGATGGCCGCCGAGGAGATGACCACCGACATGTGGAACTACAATGAATAACTACAAAAGTGCCGAACCGGAACGCCGGCTTAAAGAACTTGGAAATTGCATGTTGTCTTTGTAAGGATATTGTGACATGGCGAAGTATAATGAAATTAAATACGGGCGGACTTTCATGGGCAGGTTGAAGTTCGGCGGTGATTTGCTTGAGGAGCTGTCCGCCTCTTGTGAACAAAACGAAATCCGCCTCGGCAGTATCGGGGCCCTCGGGGCCGTCCAAAAAGCACGGGTCGGATTTTATAACCAGCAGGCCAGGGAATACGAGTTCTTGGAAATAGACAAGCCTATGGAAATAACCAACCTCACCGGAAATGTATCGCTGCGGGACGGCAAGCCGATGGTCCACGCTCACATCACCCTCTGTGATTCGAAAGGAAACGCGTTTGGCGGCCACTTGGCTCCCGGCACGATTATTTTCGCATGCGAGTTCATCGTGCATTCCTACGATGGCCCCGATTACGTTCGCGATTACGATGAAGATACCGGCCTGCCGTTATGGTTAATATAATCAAATATAATTTTACGAAATAATTACTTCCTGTTGCGGAAACAGAGTTTGTCATTTGCGACCATCACCAAAGCCTGCGGCTTTGAGGCTGCCACTCGTTTTCCATCAATTCTATTGGGTGGCAGCCTCATCCCGATTGTCATTATCGGGATGGGGATGGCTCCTCCCTACATGCCCGCCCTTGTTGCATTCCGAATATTAATGCGCATCCCGCCTTTGGTTTTCTCTATAGGCTGCCAGGTGACAATTATTTGTCGCGCCACATGTCGATGGTCATATCTTCGGCCCTGACGTATTCGGAATGCCAGTCGAGAAACAAAACATTGCAGCCTTTTTTATGCCGCTCGCGGGCTACCCGCCGCCCATCGTTTATATGGTGGCTGTCCGAATCCGGCAGATGCGTACGAATAAAAATATCACATCGTATGATCTCCGGGCTGTCCTCGCTCTCGATGATGGGACGCCAATCGCCATCTTCGTTGTCGGCCATATATATCGTATAGGCCGGCCTCTTGAACACGGAAAGTTTGGTGGGCCTTCCGATGCTTGTTCCGGATTCGTCGGTCCTGCTCGAAAAAGTCCAGTCGTTGAGCACGTAACAGACCGTCTGCCTGGAATTGGGAACTTCGTATAAACCATTACCGGTTCGTGGAAAGCTCTTGCAGCGGTAAATCTTGACGCTTTTGTAATCGCCCTGGTTGTGCTTTTGGCCCACGTAAGGCAGGAACTGCATAAACCAGATGGGATTATTACCGGTGGAGCCGCGGGGGATCATCCATTCATAATCTCCGGCGTAAAGTGAGGCCGCTACGCCGATCTGTCTGAGATTGCTAAGACAGGTTGTGCCTTGTGCCTGCTTTTTAACTCTCTGCAATGCCGGCATCAATATCGACAGCAGCAAAGCAATGATTGCGATAACCACCAGCAGCTCTATTAACGTA